>JAJRTC010000042.1 GCA_024278445.1 Nitrospirota bacterium | reverse complement strand
GGGGCCGCCTTTCAGGCTCAGCCGAAGGATGGAGCACCGCAATGGGATCATCCGTTGGAGCTGTAACCACGCATGGCTCCAACGGGCCAACATCAATACTGGAGGAAGGACAATTACCTACCAACCTAAGCGTGGCTATATATGGCCCCGGAACTTCATATTTGTGCGTAATCGGGAATGTGCCATTGTTATTAAGTATCGTTACAGGAGGCGAGTTAGAATCTTCGCCATCACCAAAGCTCCAGTATGCAACCACAGGTGAGGTGATATTTGAAAACGTGGCGTCCAGGGAGACTTTTCTGTATCTGTCATCATCAAAACATTCAGTGGAAATCGACGTCACGGAGACTGATAAATTCGGGCAATCTTCCCCCCCACATGGGTCGGGTTTGATATTGATTTGCGCCACCGGACAATCCGGCTTATTAGTCTGTCTGAAAATAACGGTATATTCCTCCAATCCGGCAGGCGGCTCATACCAATGCACCGTGGTGATAGTAGTGTTCCACTCCCCGGATATCCCTGATACTGAATTATATTGTGAATCGGTTCCATCACCAAAATCCCACTCGTACTCAAGAGGGCCCTCAATACCTGTCAGCACCGCCTTAAACTTAACCTTCCTTTTTCCGTTCTCGCACTGCTCGCCGATATGAACAACGGTGATTGTAATTTCAGGGCAATTAGCCATAGAGTTTCTCCTACTAAGGTTCTATTCGAATTGCAAGAGGATTGGATAAAGCCAGCAGAGTATCTGGCGCTGGCGATTCCATATCAATAGACTCAAGGTATACTTCGGTTCGATAGGTTCCCGCTAAAGCCGCTATCTCTGGAATATCTTTTTCACGCGTTACGGTAAAATCCTCACCGTGCCCAATATCCAAACCAGCACGGAAAGAAAACATCGCATCCAATCCTTCATGGTCACTGATCCGGATTATCTCCCCGGTAGGCTCCCCCGTCACGCTATTTAAATATTCCAGTTCCTTGATAGAAAATATAAAATCGGCCTTTGGCGGATCGTACTTGGATTTAAGCCTCTCTGAACCACAGTTACGTAAAGTTATAGTTAAAGAACATGTCTTGCCAGGTTTGATAGGATCGGGCTGAACATCAACGGATTTAAAAAAGATAGAGACGCCTTCGATCTTGGCCTCTTTTGACTCAACCTCAAGCTTGTATGAGACGTTCCCAAAAAAACCATGCCGCCACTCAACGGCGATTTCCATGTCACCTTTTGTGCCAGCCTCCGGCTCGGAAACAATCTGCGCATCGCCCCTGTTAGTTTGCAGGATAGTAAGAGCCCCGGTTTTATATTCCAGGCACATAGGCAAGGTAAAGGGGATTATATCTTTCCCGTAATAACACCAGACTGGATGGGCGTGGGAGATGTTTTCCCTTATGGTTGAATTTGCCATACCCCCTCCGATGTCAGGTCCCGCCTATCTGTGTCCTGCTATATACTTAGAACCTGTCATCTCTTTTGTCAAATAATCTTCGGTAAAAGGCTCTGAAAGGTGGGGGTTGAGAAAATGATGGCACAGCGACTAAAAAACATAAAAAAAAGGGGGGAAGCGTTTAAGCTCCCCCCCTTGGAAAAACAAACCCGTGGCTAAATTGTGTAGCCACGCTCTCCATGAAGACTAAGGTCAAGGCCAGTAACTTCCTCTTCCTCAGAAACTCTAAGCCCCATAGTTGCATCAAGAACTTTGAGAATTATAAACGTAACGCCGAAGCTGTAAATCCATGCGGCGGCAACGCTTATAAACTGGGTTCCAAACTGACTTGGGTTGCCAAAGAACAGACCGTCCGTTCCGCCAATGGCGGCACTTGCGAAAAGTCCCGTGGCCAAGGCACCCACTGTTCCGCCTAAGCCATGAACGGCAAAGACGTCGAGTGCATCGTCATACCCGAACCTGTGTTTTGCAACAACAGCCAGGTAACAGATGAGCCCAGCCAGAGCGCCTATCAGCAATGCGGATATCGGGCCGACAAACCCGGCCGCAGGCGTAATCGCAACAAGCCCTGCAACAGCGCCTGAAGCGGCCCCAAGAAATGTAGGTTTCCCTCTGTGAATCCATTCGGTGAAAACCCAACCAAGTATGGCCGCGCCGGTAGCTATTTGCGTTACCACGAAAGCAGATACCGCAACGGTGTCGGCCGCAAGAGCGGAGCCTGCGTTAAAGCCAAACCAGCCAAACCATAAAAGCCCGGCCCCGATAAGAGTAAGGGGAAGATTGTGCGGAGGCATGGCTTCCCGTGGAAATCCTTTACGTTTGCCAAGTATTATGCAAGCCGCAAGAGCCGAAACACCTGAGCTTATGTGAACAACAAGTCCGCCGGCAAAGTCCAGCGCACCCATGTCACTCATCCAGCCGCCGCCCCATACCCAGTGGCATAGCGGATCGTAAACCAGCGTCGACCATAGAACGATAAACACTATATAGGTTGTAAATTTCATCCGCCCCACAATGGCACCAGATATAAGCGCCGGTGTGAGGATGGCGAACATCATCTGAAACACCATGAAAAGCTGATGCGGAATAGTGCCGTTTGGCTCAAGCCCAACTCCGTTCAAGGCGACATAGGAAAAGTCGCCAATAAAATGCCCGATATCACCACCGAACGCCAAGCTGTATCCGAAAAGTACCCACTGCACAGTGATAACGCCTAAGGATATAAAGCTGAGCATCAGCGTTGAGAGGATATTTTTTCCACGATCCATGCCGCCATAAAAGAGGGCAAGCCCAGGAACCATCAGCATCACAAGAGCTGAGGAAATAAGCATCCATGCGGTATCAGCGGCCACAATCTTGGCAGGCGCGTCTTCGGCAAACGCCACATCGATATTCAAAAGCAATATTGCTGTAAATGCGAACAAGTAAACTGATATTTTTTTCATTTTCACCTCCTTAAATTGCACTCTCGCCGCGCTCGCCCGTGCGAATGCGCACAACTTCTTCAATCGGGGAGACAAAAATTTTGCCATCACCAATTTTCCCCGTAGAGGCGGTTTCCGTTATCTTCTCTATAGCTTTCTCGACAAGTTCCTCTTTAAGAACCACCTCGATTTTTACCTTGGGAAGGAAATCGACGGTATACTCCGCTCCTCGATAAAGCTCCGTGTGCCCTTTTTGCCTGCCGAAACCTTTCACTTCGGTTACGGTTATTCCCTGAATTTCCATACCGGTCAAGACTTCCTTGACTGAATCAAGCATGAATGGCTTGATAATGGCCTCCAACTTCTTCATTGGCCGCTCCTTTCACAATTATTCAAATCTGGTTTATAAAGTCTACAGGCTAAAAGGCGAATGTGAATTCAATGGCAACCTCGGAAGCGGAGTCCTCTTTATTTCCATTCTTGTCAGTAAACGTATCTTCATCAGAACTCGTATAGCGATACTCTGCAAGAACTCTAAACCCATCGGCAATAGCGTAACTTGGGCTTACTGTAATAGCGCTTCGTGTTTCTTCAATGCCATTTCCTAAACGGGCGCCATCCTCGTCATGAAACTGGTCATAACGCAACGTAAGCGCCATCTTCTCCGTAAAGGCGTAATTAGCCATCACCAAAAAAGCCGTCCATTTTGCATCGTCGCCCGGAGTTACGGCAGACATGTTCTCATACTCACCTGCGTTTAACTCTCCGCCGATCGTCAGGTTTTCGATAATCGTTATAGTAAGGTCAAGATCCACAACCGAAAGATTCGATGTGTCCGCTCCGCCGGCATCAGTGCCCTCTTTACCTGTTATGTATGACAGGCCGAAGTTTACCCCCTCAACAGGTGTTACGCCAAAACGTCCGCCAAAGGTTTTGTCCTTGTTGTCATCAGAGATAAGATCCCATCCGTTAACGGCATACACAGTAAAATCGAACATCCCAAAACCGCCGGTAACCATTGCACCCGTCAGGTTTGTGGGCAGACCGTAGTCATATACCATGGAATGGGAGTACTGATACATATCATTCGGATCCAAAAGCTCAAAGCCAATTGGTGCGTTAAACTTACCAAACGTCAGTTTGAGGTCAGCCGGAAGATTTATCCACACATAACCTTGCTCAAGAATATCGTCGGTTGTAAGTGGATCGCTCGAATTCACATACTGAATGTCCATTCGCAGGCCGCCTATGCTCTCTATCGTCTTCTCGATGTCCAACTCCGCCTGGTTTAGACTAAATGAATTGGTTTCGGTCAGATCATTCGCATAGTAGGACGTATCCACAAAACCGGAAAACGTAACATCTTCAATAACAACGCTAGCCGCTTCAGAATTTACGGGAACCGCAAAGGGTGCAATCGCCAGAGCCAACGCCAGGGCCGAAGAACAGGTGGCGCTAAAAATTGTGTTAACTGTTTTTTTAAATTTCATTGTTTAAACTTGCCTCATTTACATGGTTAACTAAAAAATAGATTTAACTTCTCACAGTCTTTACTACGCCGCAGGATTATCCCAGCGGCGCAAGTTTCATTTTTATCCTTTCAGGAAGTTTCACAAATATCTCTATTAGCCCTTTTATACCGATGGAAGAAATGATGTTGTACATCATGGCAAAATAAGCCATTACCATCAGGCTTCCAAAAAAGGCCGCGAAAATCATCTCTACCTGAAAATCAGGGTTACCAGGATAGATGGTTCTTCTCAACATGCCGTCCATTCCGGCAAATCCCATCGATACGGCCATACCAACACCACCCACGAGATGCGCCCAGAAGTGGAAGTTGGTAAGCTTGTCACTTTTCAACTTCAAATTGTTGGTCAGCATCGGGAAGAGAGCGTACATCGCCGCGTAAAGAGTCATGCCAAGCCCGACTAAAAGTTGCATATGTGCGTGTGCGCCTATAACCCACTGGGTGTTGTGCAAAATCCTGTTCATCCCAAGATCAGCCTGTATGATGCCAGCCGGTACTCCCAACGAGAAACCGAGGATACCGCCTAAAAGGAATTTTAGCGGCGGCGTCATTTTAATCGGCCTCGCTTTCCATATGGTCATCAACGTAACAAAGACCGCTATTCCAGAGGTAACAAGCTCAAACGCCGTAACCATTTCGCCTGAAATAATTTTCATAACGTTATGCTGGCCCTGGTCGGCAAGCAGATGATGGCTCCACACGTTCCAGGAAACTACAAGCTCCACAAGCAAAGCCGCACGGGCAACGTTTGCCATATACAGCTTCTGCCCGGTAATAAGGGTGGCAAGCAGATACCATGTTCCGGCAACGTAGATCAGCACAAGCCCATCGGCGATAAGGTCTAATCCCCACCAGTAGATATTCTTATAGATCAGCGCATCAAACCAGCCAGGATCTATCGTGGTGCCATTAATCGCATAAAACGCATGATACAGAAACACACAAGAAACTCCGGCAAGCACGAGTGCGTCCAGAACGGTGTCTATGGTGCCTCTAAAAATAGCAACGATAGGAAGAGGCATTATCGGCTCTTCTTCTTGGCGGCCCCTCATTTTTTTATACAGGTTCGTAAATCCATCTATTCCCAGAGCGGATTTTAAAAGCGGCCACATCGGCTTTTGCTCATCACGCTGATGGAAGACGGTTGCAAAAATGTTGTAGGCGAAAACAAAAACTCCCGCCATAAGGATGATGTTGCCCACTGCAAAAGTCGCCAAACCGTAAGGCGAAAACTCTTCTGAAACCGGCAGGGGCCAATAGTTAGTGTAAAGAGCCGCGTAACGGAAAACAAAGCCGGAGAGCCACACAAGCGCAACGCCGCCGGTTACCAACACCCATGTAAGCTCGGCAAGTTTTTGGCTATATATACTTTTATTCAACAGCGTAGGGACAAGAAAATAGAAAGCCCCGAACACCAGCATAAAACTGCT
Organism: Nitrospirota bacterium; assembly: GCA_024278445.1. Lineage (GTDB taxonomy): Bacteria > Nitrospinota_A > UBA7883 > UBA7883 > JAJRTC01 > JAJRTC01. Next base: position 5,753 of record JAJRTC010000042.1, on the reverse strand, counting down.
TCCGAATATTCCAACCATAGGATGGGCACCCATGATTGCGTAATAATGATCAGCCGGTATCATATCGAAGGTGATCTGGTTGCTCCGCATCATCATACCTTCCGTTATGCATAGGCCATAAAAAAGAAGGGATATGACGACGAATCTCAGCGACACCCTCTGTAACGGATTTAAAGCGGATACATCTAACATAACTTTTCCTTATAAATTACAAAAATATTTTTTTGTTTGTTAGCTTTGGTTATTAATGCTTGCAACAGCTACCTCTGGTTTAACTACGATGGCATTGGGAACGAACATCTCACCACCCCTGGGGCCAGAATATTCTGTGGATCGTATGGAATAGGTGTCTGCTTTATCAAATTTCCAGACGATATCGTTTCTGCTACCCGGCACGACCTGCATCTGAAAAACCATAGTTCCATCGCCCCTGAAAAGCCCGAAGCCATAACTCACGTCGTGTGACTCAAGCTCGAACCGGACCATATCTCCTTCTTCAATCGTCATACCTTCCTCAGGCAGGTGAAACTCATAATCGGCAACCGCAATTCTGTATTCCTTGTCAGCTTTGATGCTGTCACGAGTTAAGTCCCAGCCGACCCATGGGATCACGTTAAAGGTCATGACATGAACTCCCACTCCGACAAAAATCAAAAACCCCATCCATCCGAAGAAGGGAACTTTGAATTTTGGCTGAACTCTGTGGGCTCTTGTAATCGAGTATGCGTACATCCCAAGCATAGAGAAAACGATCATCGTATAGATGACAAACACAACTTTCATAAGACCTAAAACATCGCTCGAGTCAATCATTACTTACTCCCCTTATTCTGAATTCGCCAACTAATTCATTCCTTTAATACAATTGTTGTGCCATTCGAAATAGTCTTTATAAATCAGATAGATAAACGGGCTAGACATAAGGTTAAATAACCAAATTGACATAACTGACATAAACATTTTGTCAGTTATGTGCTATTATTGTCAAAACAAACCGGATAGAAAAAAGGAATCTTTCAGGAAATATGTCCTCAGAAAAAAATCACCTCGATTTTCTTGTTCAAACGGAAAAAATGCTCCGTTCGACAGGAAACAGCTTATCGAAGATCAATATGGTTCTACTAATGCTTCTGGACTATTTTCGCGCAGGTATAAGGAACCCGGTTTTGCTAGTGCGAGACAACGTAAACAACCGATATAACATAGAACTGGCTCCTGAGCTTACACAGGACGAACGGACAAAAGCCAATGAGTCGCTTGCCAGCATTACCTCTAAATATCCGAGAAGGTTTGCATACGAGCAGGTTCTTTTTGCAAGAGAAGCTAAAAGCGTTCCTATAGCTCTTCCTGAAGATCTTATTGATAAAGAAATGGCCTTTGTTTCCATTCCGCTGGGCGGACAGGAAAAAAGCTCACAGACAGGCATTTTGATAGCCTATATCAGCGCAGACAATCTGTTTGCAGAACATGTAAAACTTCTAAAGGCTCTGGCCGGATATCTGGGATTTTTCCTAAACTCCACCACTCCCGTTTCGAGCCGCATATATGAAGAGCCGTTACAGGATACGTTCCCTATGGTGGTAGAAGGCATAGTTGGCGAGAGTCCTGCGATAAAACAGGTTGGTGAAATAATCAAAACCGTGGCTTCCAGTAGAGCCAGCGTATTTATACGGGGCGAAAGCGGCACAGGAAAAGAACTTATAGCAAAAAACATCCACAACTGCAGTTTACGAAGCCGCGCCCCTTTTATATCTTTAAACTGCGCCGCCATTTCCGAAAACCTGTTATTAAATGAGCTTTTCGGACACGAGAAAGGGGCATTCACAGGTGCCACGGCTGTAACAAAAGGCCGCTTTGAAGTGGCAAATGGCGGCACACTTTTTCTGGATGAAATTGGCGAAGTGTCGCTCAACTTCCAGGCAAAACTTTTACGCGTATTGCAAGAGGGTGAATTCGAGCGTTTAGGCTCCAACAAAACAATAAAAGTAGACGTGCGGATAGTGTGCGCCACCAACGCAGACATCGAAAGCCTGGTGCGCAAGCGCATATTTCGTGAAGATTTATATTACAGGCTCAACGTTCTTCCCATTTGGGCTCCATCGCTTGCGGACAGGCAGGAAGATATTCCACTTCTCGCCAGATATTTTCTTATGAAGCTCAATGGCGAATATGGCAAAACCATTGTCATAATGGACGATCAATTACACCTTCTGCAAGAGCTTGACTGGCCGGGCAATGTGCGTGAGTTAGAAAACTTTATGCATCGCGCATTTTTAATGGAAAGCGACGGGTTGGTAAATATCGAAGGCGCTCTTAAAACCATGCGTCGCATAGGAGCTGTTGATGGCACAGGCTCAGGAAAAACAGCATTACCCAAGCCTGAAAAGCTGGAGCAGACAAAACCCAGAATAGAAGTGGAAGAAAAACTGGCGATAGAATCGGCATTAAACACATCTAAAGGAATCCAGGTAAAAGCGGCTCAAATTTTGGGTATTTCACTTCGCCAGCTTAGATACAGAATAACAAAATACGATATCGCCGTGAGAAGAATAAGAGCATAAGATATCATCGTTACACAAATTATATATTGCACTTTTCGATTCAATAGACCCTTGTGAAAAATAAGCGAACAATCAGAACCTTTTTACCTTTTCTGACATGGCTCTCATCTGTTGACCGGGGAGTAGTTAAGACTGATTTTTTAGCCGGGCTAACCAATGCCATAGTAGCTCTGCCACAAGGGGTAGCATTTGCCATGATTGCCGGCCTCCCACCGGTTTATGGCCTCTATACGGCGATTATTCCCCCTATCATTGCAGGGCTTTTTGGTTCATCACTCCATATGATTTCCGGCCCCACCACGGCTTTATCCATAGTTGTTTTTTCCACTATCTCTCCATATGCGGCCCCTGGAAGCGCGGAGTTTGTTTCTCTTGCGCTAACGCTTACCTTCCTTGCAGGCTTAATTCAATTCGGCCTGGGGCTTGCGCGTATGGGCGCTTTGGTTAATTTCATATCCCACTCCGTAATCGTAGGTTTCACGGCCGGAGCCGCAATACTTATTGCCACAAGCCAGATTAAAAACGTTCTTGGGATATCGGTTTCTTCCGGCGCTTCGTTTTTACATACCTGGATGGATGTTGGAAATAACATAGGGGCAATAAACCCCGCAGTTCTAACAACGGCTATTGTTACGCTAATTACAATCGTTCTTTTAAAACGTTACCGCCCGAAGTGGCCCGGCATGTTATTTGGCACATTCGCTGGTGGTTTGGTAGCGGCTATATTAGGTGCCGAGGCTCATGACATCAAGTTGCTGGGGCCGCTTCCGGCATCACTGCCACCATTATCGATGCCAGACTTTTCCGTTGTGTCAATCCGTGAGATGACCTCCGGAGCTTTGGCGATAGCAATGCTGGGGCTTATCGCGGCTGTGGCGATTTCCCGCTCAATTGCTACGACATCTCGCCAGCGGATAGATGGTAACCAGGAGTTTATAGGCCAGGGGCTGGCTAATATGGCAGGAAGTTTTTTTTCATGTTACGCCGCTTCAGGTTCATTCACACGAAGCGGCCTTAACTACGCATCAGGCGCAAAAACTCCTTTATCTGCAGTTTTTTCTTCAATATCATTGGCGATAATCTTGCTGGTAGTCGCCCCTCTCACGGCTTATTTACCTATTCCCGCCATGGGAGGAATCGTATTACTGGTGGCCTATAATCTTATAGACGTCCACCACATCAGGGTGATACTAAAAACAAGCCCGGCCGAGGCGGCTGTTTTGAGTGTCACTTTTTTTTCCACTCTTTTTGTAGAGCTGGAATTTGCCATCTATGTGGGCATAATACTTTCGCTAATTTTGTACCTTAACCAGACTTCCAAGCCGAGCATAGTCAGCCGTGTTCCGCACCCTACGGATAAGGGCCGTTCTTTTTATACCGACCCTGATTTCCCTGAATGCCCACAATTAAAAATTATTCGCATTGACGGGTCGATATACTTCGGCTCGGTCGATCACGTTGAAGAAGTTCTGCAACGAATTGACGAAGAGGACCCAGGACAAGTAAATGTCCTTATTCTCTGTAGCGGCATAAACTTTATCGACGTAACTGGTGCGGAGGCATTGGCACACGAGGCGAAACGGCGAAGAGAGATAGGCGGGGGCCTGTTCCTTTACGGTGTGAAGGATGCCGTAATCAGGATATTACGCAGAGGCGGCTACCTGGCCAAAATCGGCAGGGAGAATATTTTCTGCTCAAAAGATGAAGCGATCAGATCTATCACCGCACAGCTTGACAAATCTATCTGCACCCGGTGTGGAGAGCGTATTTTTGTTGAGTGCGACAACTTCCCCAAAGATGACGATGTGATTGTAGAAACATTTCATCTCAAAGACCCGGAAGACCCTCAAACAGACGATTTCATCTGCGGGTCGCGCCAATAATTTTTATCCGGATTGAATCTTTTTTATATATTTACCTTTATAACTTATTGACGTTATTTAATAATAAACCTACACACAACATCTTAGGCTAGGTGAAACCCGGATGAACAACAAGGGGCGCAAGGCGTTAACCTTATTTGACGATTATTACGAAATGCTTTCGGATAGCGTTCGTATGAAAGCCTATCGGAAAGCTATTTTCGAAACTGTCAAAAAGGGCGATATAGTCATCGACATGGGGGCAGGACTTGGAATATTAACCTTCTTTGCACTTGCTGCCGGTGCCTCAAAAGTGTATGCCATAGAAATGCGCGACAGCATACATTTAGCAAGGCGTATAGCAGAGAAAAACGGGTTATCCAGCAAAATAGTTTTTCTCAACGAAAACTCCAGGAATGTGACCCTGCCAGAAAAGGCGGACGTTCTTATTTCAGAAACTCTGGGTAGCTTCGCAATAGAAGAAAACACCATCGAATATACGATAGACGCAAGAGAACGCCTTTTAAAAGAAGGTGGACGCATGATACCGGAAAAACTAAAAATGTTTCTTGCACCTGTGGAGGTTCCACATATCCGCAAAAAGATGGAAAGATGGAAAGACGTTTACGGTGTAGACTTCTCCCCTGCCCTTGACGACATGACAAGAAAAATGCTTGTAGAAGAAATCAGAACAGAGGATTTTCTTGCCGAACCTGATGTATATATGGAAATAGACCTCTCCACAATAACAACGCCATCTATTGCAGAAACCGTGGTTTTCAAGGCGTTAAGAGCCGGTACCCTTCATGGTTTCTCCGGCTGGTTTGCGGCCACTCTTTCACCATCGGTTACAATAGATACTTCGCCCAGGTCACCAAAAACACATTGGGCACAGGCATTTTTCCCGGTCAAAGAGCCTGTCAACGTAAATCCATCTTCAATAATGGCAATAAACATGCGTACCCGCGCAAAAGAAGCAGAGGGTGACGACACCATAATATCGTATGACTTCATGTTATTGCCGGGAGATAACAAACCAACGTCTAAACCGGGGCGCAACGATCCTTGCCATTGTGGTAGCGGGAAAAAATATAAAAAATGCTGTGGAGCATAACATGGAAAACACCTCATGCCTGCTTGTGGTTCCCGGAATAAAAGCGTTCCCACACAAGGAGAGGCTCACCACCACATACGATTTTCCAAACGGTATACTGAGCCTCGGAAGTTTTATTGAAGCTAATGGTTGCCCCGTTTCACTTTTGCCTCTTGACCATTATCTAACTGCGTCTGACGATGGCGAAAATATAAAAAAACAGATTTTTACCACTCT
>JAJRTC010000041.1 GCA_024278445.1 Nitrospirota bacterium | reverse complement strand
CCCTGCAGTACGGCACCTCATGGTCAAAAAACAGAGGGAGATGGGCCGACATGGCCGGATTGTTATGGAAGGGCGGGATATCGGTACGAACGTATTCCCAACTGCCAGGTTCAAGTTTTTCCTTACGGCAGATGACAATATACGGGCGGATAGAAGGCTTAAGGAACTAGGCAATGCGGGCCATACGGTATCCAAAGATGGTGTATTAAAAAACATACGGGTGCGAGACAAAAAAGATAGTGAGCGAGAAGAATCTCCATTATTGAAAGCCAAAGAGGCGCTGGAAATCAGCACAACTGATTTAACAGTTGACGAAGTATTGCAAAAAATGCTAAAAAGCTTGGTTTCCGGGTCGTAAGAGCGGCTTGGGGGGCTCAAGTTCCGAGCCTCAAAACTGAAGAAAGAAGAGGTCTTAAAAACTTTTAACATGACAGAGAACCAGAAAACCACCCGTAGCAGAGTAACCGCAAACGATTATGTAGACGCAGACGTCGCCGAGGAGACACCGACAGGTGAAGATAGCGATATTTCTATTGATGAATTTGAGCGCCTTATTTCCGAGAGCATCGATTCTTTTGTAGAAGGTGAGCCCGTTCAGGGCATCATTATCGCGAAATCAGAGGACCATGTAATTGTAGACATCGGCTTTAAAAGCGAAGGTGTTATCCCACTACATGAGTTCGGTGCCCAAGCTAACGACTTGCAGGTCGGAGACGAAGTCGAGGTGCTTCTTGAGAACACCGAAGATAAAGACGGCATGCTGGTACTCTCCAAGGATAAGGCGAATAAAATTCGCGTATGGGACGATATCGCCGTTAAATATGATAATGACGAAATTGTTGAAGGCGTAATAACCTCCAAGATCAAAGGCGGCTTAACCGTTGATATCGGGCTTAAGGCCTTCCTTCCCGGTTCTCAGATAGACTTGCGGCCTATAAAGTATCTTGACAAGCTGATAGGCGAAACGCATAAGTTCAGAATAATAAAGATGAACAAAAAGCGTGGCAATATAGTTCTGTCGCGCAGGGCGCTTTTGGAAGAAGAGCGCAAGATTACGAAAGAAGCTACGCTTGGTCAACTTGAAGAGCGTTCAGTTGTAGACGGTATAGTTAAAAACATCACTGACTACGGCGCATTCATAGACTTGGGCGGTGTTGACGGTCTTCTGCATATCACTGATATGTCGTGGGGACGGGTTAACCACCCTTCGGAAATGTTCTCGGTTGGCGATCAGGTCAAAATCATGATCTTAAAGTTTGACAAAGAGACCGAGCGCGTATCGCTTGGCCTCAAACAAACAACACCAGACCCGTGGGAGAACGCGGAAGAAAACTACAAAACCGGTTCCAGGATCACCGGCAAGGTCGTATCTATTGCGGATTACGGTGCTTTTGTTGAACTTGAAGAAGGCATCGAGGGCCTTGTGCATATAAGCGAAATGACATGGAACAAACATGTCCGCCACCCTTCAAAAGTAGTTAGCATGGGTGACATTGTCGAGGCGGTTGTTCTTTCTATGGACAAGGAGAAAAAACGTATTTCCCTTGGTATGAAGCAGATAGAAATCAACCCGTGGGATGATATCGACGAGAAATATCCTGTAAACACGACCGTCGAAGGTAAAGTGCGCAACATTGCGGATTTTGGCGTTTTTGTTGAACTTGAAGAAGGCGTAGACGGCCTTATCCACATATCGGATATGAGCTGGACGCAGAAAGTAAAGCACCCGTCTGAACTTTTGAAAAAACGCGATGCCGTAAAATGTATGGTGTTAAGCGTAGACAAGGACAACGAGCGGCTCTCCCTTGGCTTAAAGCAACTTGAGCAGGACCCGTGGGAAACCGTTGAAGAGCGTTTCCCGCTTGGGGCGGAAGTTAAGTGCGCTATCACCAAGGTCACAAACTTTGGAGCTTTTGCCGAAATAGAAAGTGGAATAGAGGGATTGATTCATGTATCCCAGCTTTCAACCAACAGGGTTGAAGACCCGCGAAAAGCGGTTCGTGTCGGCCAGGAAGTAACGGCGAAGGTTATTAAGGTCGATTTGCCTAATCGTAAAATTGGCCTCTCCATTAAGGCATTTTTAGAAGGCCTCTCTCCTGAAGAAGTAGAGCGAGAGCTAAAAGCGATGGAAGAATCAGCCGCCATGGTGCCGGAAGAAACATCTGCACCTGAGGCCTCGGCCGAAGAGGTGGCGGAACAGGCTGATTGATGATGAGGCAAAAGCTTTCGCCTTTGGCTTAAGCTTTTGCCTTTTTACTTCTTTTATTTTACATAGGAGAGCTTTGTAAAGTGGCCTATGGTGGCAAAAGGCGCAGTTCCGCGCTGGGCGTTATTCTCTTTCTACTGCTTCTTGCCGCCGTGTTCATATATACTGCGGCATCACTTATATCTCCCTCTGCAAGCCTGATAAAGTCATCTTTTTCAGAGTCAGTGGCCTTGGTGCGCGTTGAGGGTGTAATAATAGACGGCAAGGAGATAATAAAACAGCTTGAAAAGTGGAGTGACGATTCATCCGTAAAGGCTATAGTCCTCCGCATCGTAAGTCCTGGCGGTGTGGTTACCCCTTCACAGGAAATTTTTAACGCCGTTAAAAAAGCAAAAGTAAAAAAACCTGTGGTAGCGTCTATGGGTTCAATGGCCGCTTCGGGTGGATACTATATAGCTTCCGCCGCTAACAAGATTATGGCAAGCCCCGGCACGATAACCGGCTCCATCGGCGTCATCATCATGTTTTCAAACACCGAAAAGCTTATGGGCAAAATCGGCCTTGATACGATCGTCGTAAAAAGCGGAAAATTTAAAGACACCGGTTCACCACATCGAAAATTTACTGAAGCCGACAAGGCGATCATACAAGGAGTGGTAGACGACACTTACGAGCAGTTCATAGCAGACGTAGCCGAAGGGCGAAACATGGATATCGAAGTCGTGAGGAAACTTGCCGACGGCAGAATATATACAGGTCGTCAGGCAAAAGAAAATAACCTTGTAGATGACTTAGGCTACCTGGATGACGCAATATCCATGGCAGGAAAAATGGGCGGTATAGTTGGTAAACCGGACGTCGTTGAGAAAAAAGAAGAGCTTTCCATTATCCGCAGGCTGTTGGGAAAAGATTTTGAGGTACACATTTTCAACCGATTTTTCCTGCCTACCGGAACCTATTTCCTCTGGCCCGCCTGGTAAATAAGTGCGACAAGCGCCCTTCCTCCTCCTGCTGACAGGCCTTACGCTGTTCCGCATATTTTTCTCAAGTCTTTTTAACCTCTCGCCAGACGAAGCCTATTATTGGCTCTGGTCTGAAAACCTGCGGGCAAGCTATTATGACCATCCTCCGATGGTGGCATGGTTCATAGCGATATCAACTCTTTTTAGCGAGGCTGAATGGGCTGTTCGCCTTCCTGCGGTATTAAGCGGGTCGGCTGTAACATGGGTTGTTTATATCATGGCGTCAGATATTTTCAGTAGTCGTAAAATGGGAACAGCCTCCGCTATTTTGTTAAATATCCTGCCGGTAATAGCCATCGGCGGCCTTATCATTACGCCAGACAATGCTTTTTGCCTTTTCTGGGCCCTCTCACTTTATGCTGGATATAAAGTTGTTGAGACGCAAAAACCAGGCTATTTTTATCTGCTCGGCTTTTTCTTCGGCTTGGGGCTCCTTTCGAAATATACCATGGCCTTGTTCGCTCCAACACTTTTCCTTTTTCTCCTTTGTTCTCCAGAAAATCGGCACTGGGTCTTCCGCAAGGAGCCTTACCTGGGCTTGGCGCTATCGCTTATCGTTTTCTCTCCCGTATTGTTATGGAACCACTATAACGGCTGGGCATCGTTCAACTTTCAGTTACAACACGCGTTTGCATATAATGGTTTTGAGCCGCTCAAACACTTCGGTAATTTTTGGGGAGCCCAGATAGGGCTTTTTGGCGGGGCACTCTTCTTTTTTCTTTTAGCCGCTTCTTTCGGATTAGGCTGGATAGGGATAAAAAAGAAACGTGACGACTACCTGTATATTTCTTTCATGTCGGCTGGGCTTTTTATATTCTTTATAGTTAATAGCGTGCGTTCGAACATGGAAGGGAACTGGGCTGTTATGGCCTATATATCAGCTGTCATCGCACTTCCCGCCTTTATAAAACATACGGCAGACCGGATGAAAGAATCGGCAGGAGCCAAGCTAAAACGTGGTTACATCCTCTCATTGGCCCTTGCCGCTTTTGCTAGCATTTACATACACATCTATGTACCGGCGGCGGCTGTGCCAATGCCTGATAGCGGCGAAATCAACCGTAGAATATACGGATGGGATATGCTTGCCATAGAAACACAAAAAAGACTGGACGAGATGAAACCTGCTACATTCATCGCCACAAGCAGATATCAGATAGCGACCGAGCTTATTTATTACACGCCCTCACACACGATGGCCTACCCTGTTGCTGGCAGGGGGAGGTTTGCACAGTTTGCTTCCGACGACATGTTTATAGGCCACGATGCACTTTATGTTACGGAGCTTAAAAGGCTCGAACTTGACCGAGCAAAAGCCAGCTTCGAAAAAGTTGAGCCTGCCGGTAGATATACGATGGAGCGAAACGGAAAAGTCGTGCGCAGATTCATATTTTTAAAATGCTACAATTACAAGGGCGGATTTCTTAAATTTAACGGCACAGAACAGAAAAAATGAAAAAATCCGGCCCGGTAGTTCTCATAGGCTTTAAAGGATGCGGCAAGTCATCTATCGGCAAAATTCTTGCGGAAAAACAAAAAGTCGCTTTTGCCGACACTGATACCGCAATAGAGGCTCTGCATAAAAAGCGTAAAAATGAAGAGCTTGCGTTTCGAGAAATATATAAAAAGTATGGTGCAGATT
>JAJRTC010000040.1 GCA_024278445.1 Nitrospirota bacterium | reverse complement strand
TGCTCCGTTAGGCGTTTTTACCTGAAAAAAAGCTGTGCCAGATACAGCCATGGCCATAGCGTTGCCAGTGGTTACGATGGCGCCTTGCGTATGGCGTGTCTGTGCCCCTTGGGTCGTCGCGCCCATGTTCCCTTTAAGGGATGCCGTAACGGCGTCCGATCTTTTAAAACCGGGGGTGTTTAAGTTGGCCAGATTATTGGCGGTGGTTCCTGTTTTGTTGATATAGGCCCTAAGCCCGGACAGGGCGGCACCCATTCCCTGAATCATATAGAAAACTCCTTTACCGCGAGTATATAGAACAGTGTAGCCTGCCTGAAGGGGGTATGGCAAGGCATTCGCTCTCCACTTCTTTTCGGCCGGAACTATGAAAACTTTAGCCGTTTTCCAAAAAAATAATATAAAAAAACTTTGCCGTAAAACTAAAGAAAAGGCTCATGACTCCGAAAAGATGATTAGGCGGGGTTCGGTTATAAAACAGCCGGGCCAGCCAGGGAAAAAAGCCCGATACTCGATGGACCGGGAGATCCAGACGGTGGGCAGGGAAGCTTAAAACGTATCAAGGAGGAGATCACAATGGCATTACGAGTTTATAACAACATTTTTTCGTTGAATGCTCAACGTAACTTGGGTACCAACAACGCCAAGTTGGGGCAATCGCTGGAGCGTCTGTCTTCAGGTCTTAGAATCAACCGTGGCGCGGACGACGCAGCTGGTTTGGCTATCTCCGAGGCTCTTCGAGCGGACATCCGCTCATTGAACCAGGCAAACAGAAACGCCAACGACGGCATCAGCCTTATCAATACGGCTGAGGGCGCGCTGGCTGAGCAATCCTCTATTATCGTTCGTATGAGAGAACTGGCCGCGCAGGCCGCCACGGGTACGGTTGGCTCCACGGAGCGTACCACGATCAACCGTGAGTTTTCCGCACTCAGGTCCGAGATAGACAGGATCTCGCAGGTGGCCGAGTTTAACGGTCAGAAGCTGATCGACGGTTCGTTACGGTCTGGTGCCACGCAGTCTGTTGTTATCCAGGTCGGTATCGGCAGTGGTGCCAACGACAGAATCAGCCTTAACACGGCGGTTGACCTTACGGCTATAGACTCAACCGCTCTTGCAATTAACACCATATCCGTGGATGCTGTCTCGTCGGCTCTTGCCGCTTTGGACAGGCTCGATTCGGCTCTGACTACTGTTACGGAAGGCCGTGGTAAGTTGGGTGCCGTGCAGAACCGCTTGATCCACACGATCAACAACCTCGCCGTTAGTTCCGAGAACCTGCAGGCCGCTGAGTCGCAGATTCGTGACGCCGATTATTCGTCTGAGATCTCCGAATTTACGAGAAACCAGATATTGGTGCAGGCCGCTACCGCCATTCTGGCGCAGGCAAACCTTGTGCCGCAATCCGTCCTCCAGCTTCTCGGATAAGGTCTTTTATCTTAGAAATAAGGGTTACGGAAGGGTGGGAAGCGTTGAGCTTTCCACCCTTTTTTTTATTGTCAGCCTGCTTAAGCCTTGTGCCGTAGAGGCAGGCTAATAGCTGATATACCCACTGCGTCAAAAAAACCCTGTTGATACGAACGGCTCAAACCTTCATAATGTTGCATTAAACTTTGTACAGGGAAGAATATGTTAGGAACGCTGGTCAGAAAAGTGTTTGGTTCTCGTAACGACCGGGAATTAAAGAGAATACGGGAAAAATTTGTTGAGCCGATAAACGTCTTTGAGGACGAAATAAAAGCCCTTTCGGACGACGAGCTAAAGGCCAAAACCCCATATTTCAGGCAAAAGCTTGAGCAGGGGGCCACCTTGGATGACATTTTACCCGAGGCTTTCGCCGTTGTGCGGGAGACCGGGTGGCGAACCTTGCATATGCGCCATTTTGACGTACAGCTCATAGGCGGCGTGGCTCTCCACGAAGGTAAAATCGTCGAAATGAGAACCGGTGAAGGTAAAACCTTGATGGCGACTCTGCCGGTATACCTGAATGCGTTAGAAGGCCGTGGCGTGCATCTCGTTACGGTTAACGACTATCTTGCCCGGCGCGATGCCGAGTGGATGGGGACGATATACAAGTTCCTTGGTATGAGTATCGGCATTATCCAGCATGGGTTAAACGACCAGGAGCGGAAAGTCGCCTATAACAGCGATGTCACATATGGTACCAACAACGAGTTTGGGTTCGATTATCTTCGCGACAATATGAAGTTTTCATTAGAAGATCTGGCCCAGCGCAAGTTGAATTTTGCGATCATCGATGAGGTAGACAGCATACTTATAGACGAAGCCAGAACTCCGCTCATTATCTCAGGGCCCGCAGAAGAGAGTACAGACAAATACTACGTAGTAAACCGCATTGCGCCACAGCTGTTAAAAAAGGATGTCTATTACACCGTTGATGAAAAAGCCAAGGCGGTTATGTTAACGGAAGAGGGCGTTGCCGTTGCCGAGAAAGCGTTGAACGTAGGCAATCTTTACGACCCTAACAACGTAGAGATACTCCACCACGTTCAGCAGGCGCTAAAAGCCTACACCATGTTTAAACGCGACGTCGATTATGTGGTGAAAGACGACCAAGTGATGATAGTAGACGAGTTCACGGGGCGCCTAATGCCGGGCCGTCGCTGGTCTGACGGATTGCATCAGGCGGTGGAAGCCAAGGAAGATGTGAAAATAGAAAATGAAAACCAGACGCTTGCCAGCATAACGTTCCAGAACTATTTCAGGCTCTACAACAAGCTTGGCGGCATGACCGGCACGGCAGACACCGAAGCGGCGGAATTTGCCAGTACATACAACATAGAAGTCCTTGTTATCCCGACCAACAGGGAAATGATAAGAGACGACTGCGCCGACCAGATATACATGAGCGTCGATGAAAAGGACGAAGCCATAATCGAAGAGGTTGTGGAGAGAAGCCACAATGGCCAGCCATCGCTTGTTGGCACTATATCGATTGAAAAATCGGAAAAGCTTGCCGGTATGTTAAAGAAGCGTGGAACACGCCACAACGTGCTGAACGCCAAGCACCATGAGCAGGAGGCGGAGATTGTGGCGCAGGCGGGCCGGAAGGGGGCTGTTACCATTGCTACCAACATGGCGGGCCGTGGAACGGATATCGTTCTGGGCGGGAACCCTGAGATGCTGGTTCGCTCAAGGGGGCTTGTGCCGGGGGACGATGGTTACGACGAGGCGCTAGAGGAAATGACGGCCCTTTGCGAAGCTGAAAAAGAAGAAGTAATTGCGGCTGGCGGATTGCACATCGTCGGCACGGAGCGGCATGAGTCCCGCCGGATAGACAACCAGTTGCGGGGCCGATCCGGCAGGCAGGGCGACCCTGGCTCGTCACGTTTTTATCTCTCGCTGGAAGACGACCTTTTACGCATTTTTGGTTCAGATAAAATAAAGGGGCTGATGTCGTCGCTCGGCATGGAAAAGGGCGAGCCTATCGAGGCTAAGATGGTGAGCAAGGCGATCGAAAACGCACAGAACAAGGTTGAAGCGCATAACTTCGAATCCCGTAAACATATCCTCGAATACGATGACGTGATGAACAAACAGAGGGAGGCTATCTACGAGCAAAGAAAGATGCTTCTTGCTGGCGAAGAGCTTAACGAAACGGTTCTCGACATGACGTTGGAAGTGCTGGACGGCGACATGGAAATGCATACGCCGGAATCTGAACAGCCTGAGGAATGGGACATACCCGGCTTGCGCGACGCCGTGGCGCGGCATTTTGGGGTAGAAATGAAAGTAGACGATGACCTTAACATCTCTGTTGGCGGCCATCATTTCGATTTTGACTCTGTAACGTATAAGCCTTTGCATGAAGCGCTGGAGGAGGCGGTTAAAAATCGTCTTGAAGCGAAGAAAAACCACGTTGGCGCAGATAAATGGGAATGGCTTGAGCAATATATAATTCTGAACATCGTAGATGCCAACTGGAAAGACCACCTGCTTGGCATGGATCATTTAAAAGAGGGGATCGGCCTTCGCGGCTATGCCCAGAAAAACCCCTTAAGCGAATTCAAACGTGAAGGTAGCGAGATGTTCGCCGCCATGATAGACCGCATCCGGGAAGACGCCGTCACTACCCTGTTCCATGTTCGTGTGGAGAGTGACGAAACTGCCAGGATGGAGGAGCGAGAGGTCGCCAAACGTAAAGCGCGTGCGCAAAAAGTGGTGGAGAGCCACGGCGAGGCCGATAAAAAGCAGGAGACCGTCCGCAGGACGGAAAAAAAGGTTGGGCGCAACGAGCCATGCCCTTGCGGCAGTGGCAAGAAGTACAAGAAATGCCACGGAGCTAACGCCTGAGGGGGTGTTATGAAATTCTCTGAGCGGATTGGAGTAACTCAACCGCCAGCTCTGCAAGTTGGTTCTATGTCTCCTGAACTCAGGACTTCACTATGGAACTTTATATACACAAATGTTATTGATAAGGATGATAAGTGGCAAAAAAAGTTTAACTTTCTTTACATGACTCATTTTAAATGGCGTGTTGATGAACTTACGTATTGGCATGTCGACATTCAGAACATAAAATCATGTTTTTTTAGCGACCAAGCTGAATGGAATCAAATTTATGATTTAGTCGATTTTATTGCAACGCATCAGTGGTATTTCAATCCCTTAGAAAATAGGCCTAGGAATTTTTGTAAAGCCTTTAACGTTATTTTGGAACGTGAAAATTCTGGGTATCGTTTTGTTGCAGAGCAACTTGCTCCAATAACAAACCAAGACGAAATGGAAGCGGTGCAAAACGCCGCCAGTATAGGAAACCAACAACTTGCCAGCGTTAGCGCTCATATAAAAACGGCAATATCTCTTTTGTCTAAAAAGCCTGATCCCGATTATCGCAACTCTATTAAAGAATCCATCAGCGCTGTGGAATCGGCGGCAAAACTCATTTCCGGCGAAGATGGGGGTGGCTTGAAGGATGCTCTGGATAAACTTAAGAAGCATTTCCCAATACACGGAGCTATGCGCGACGGTTTTTTGAAATTGTATGGGTGGACGAGCGATGATGGCGGAATACGGCATGGTTTGCTAGATGAACCTAGTGTTGTCGGTTTTGACGAAGCGAAGTATATGCTGGTTTCCTGTTCAGCGTTTGTTAACTACCTCGTTGCCAAAGCCAACGAGGCGAAAATAATCTGAGATTATTCCCTCCACCCACAATGACACTTTACGGAGTTGGTTTTCTTTTTCACAAAATAAACTCTCGTTTGTCATCGCGAAGGAGCAGGTGCCCGCGACCGTGGCGATCTCGTTTAAACTATGAGATTGCCGCGCTCCACTTCGCGTTTCGCTCGCAATGACGAAGTGTGGATGAGACCCCGGCTCGTGGGCTACCCCTGCGGGGCACACGCGGGTTGCGTGATTTGTCATTCTG
>JAJRTC010000039.1 GCA_024278445.1 Nitrospirota bacterium | reverse complement strand
TGGGCTTTCCCTGGCCACACCTACCCTTTTATACTCCGGCTGGCCTTTCTTAAAAGGCGCGTTTTCAGGATTAAAAAGATTAACCCCAACTATGGATCTGCCAATAGCGATAGGTGCCGTCGTCACTTATTTATACTCCGTATATGTCACCGTCACCCGCGCAACAGAGGGTGAAGTCTATTTTGATACCGTGGTATTTTTTATTTTCATCATCCTCGTAGGGCGATACTTTGAGATGTCGTCGCGCGACAAGGCGGCAGACGCAACCAGAAGGCTCATGGAACTACAGCCAAAATCGGCAAACGTACTAAAAAATGGAGAGGAAACGGTTGTCTCCATTCGCTTGGTTACGCCAAGCGACCTCGTGCTTGTCAGGCCGGGTGAAAAAATCCCCGTAGACGGAATCGTGGTAGAAGGAGAAACGCAGGTAGACGAATCTATAATTACAGGCGAATCATACCCAGCGAAAAAACTTGCAGGCTCTCAGGTTATCGCAGGCTCTATGAATATAAACGGAGCAATTACCGCCCGCGTTACAAGTGATGTAAAAGAAACCACGTTGGCAAGAATGGCTCGTCTCATAGAAGACGCGCAATCATCTAAAGCGCCTATTCAAAGAATAGCAGACAGGATAGTGCCGTATTTTGTAAGCGTAACATTAGCTCTCGCCATGGTTACTTTTTTATGGTGGCTAGACCACGGGATCGAAACGGCAATTATAACCGCTACGTCCGTACTCATAATCACATGTCCTTGCGCCTTGGGGCTTGCAACACCAATGGCGGTAACATGGGCGGCTGGTGTAGGCTCACGCCACGGCATCTTGATTAAAAACGGCGAGGCGCTTGAAAAACTTGCACGAACGACTCACGTTGTATTCGACAAAACAGGAGCCCTCACGCAAGGGATGATGAGCGTGGCGGCGACATACATAACAAAAGGATATGACAAAAAAAGAGTGATGGCCATGGCCATGGCGCTTGAAAAGAATTCCGAACATGTTATAGCCCGCGCAGTTGTGAGGGCGGCAAAAGAAAACGGCACTGTTGATAATTTGATATGTGAAAACTTTGCAAATAAACCGGGGTTGGGCGTTGAAGGCGTGGTGGACGGAGAAAAAGTCGCCATCGGATCAAGCTCGTATATGAAATCACTTGGGATACACATTCCAAACGATATGGCGGCTAAATCAAAAGAGATTGAGGCAGAAGCGATGACACCTGCCTGTTTATCTGTAAACGGTGTTGCGGTGGGGCTTTTGGGCATATCGGATACTCTGCGCCCGGACTCGCAAAGAACCGTGAACGAACTGCTGGACGACAATTTAAATATCTCTATTTACACAGGAGATAAAGAAATGGTTGCCCACGCTATCGCCAACAAGCTAAATAGCAACGGAGAAATTACCGTGTTGGCACAGATGAAACCTGAAGATAAAGATAGTGAAATAGCCAAGCTTAAAGCAAAAGGTGAAAACGTAACCATGGTAGGAGACGGTGTTAACGACGCTCCCGCGCTTATCCGCGCAGACGTCGGGATCGCTATCGGTTCCGGTGCCGACGTTTCGGTTGAAAGCGCAGATATCGTGTTAACAGGAGACAGGCTCTACCGCGTTAAACAGGCTATTGCGCTATCGAAAGAAACCATTAAAAAAATCAGGCAAAACCTGACTATTTCCATAGCTTACAATCTCGTTATGGCACCCTTGGCCATGGCAGGCTTTATAACTCCGGTTGTGGCGGCGATAGCCATGCCGATAAGCTCCATACTTGTAATCACAAATGCCGCCAGAATTCGTATAGACTAGTAGCCATGGATGTAATATACGGAATTTTACCATTGATGATCGTTGTTGGGTTTGCCATGGTTATGGTTCTTGTCTGGGCCATAAAGTCTGGCCAGTTTGAGGATATGGAAGGGCCGGCCACGCGCATAATTATGGACGATGACGACCCGCTACTTCCAAAGCCTGACGACAAGAAAAAGAGCTAGGGCGCCTTATTCACTCTCTTTTTTTCTTCCAACGATCACTTCACTCCTCTCATTCAATACGGCTACAGAATCTATAACAAAACCTTCGGCTATAAGCCAGCCCATCATTTCATCACGCGTATACACACCACCCGTTTTTGTGCCTAACATCATTTGAACGGCGAACACCGAGGCTATTCCGGGGTCATCGTCCGGCCCTACGGCCATTTCGCTTATGGCGATAAATCCGCCGGGGCGAATTGCGGAAGCTACCCTCTTTATAAGGCCACAAGCCTCAGTGGAAGAGATAATGTGAATTATGTTAGATAGCAAGGCGCCGTCGAACGGGCCGTTAAAAGTATCTTTAGTAAAATCACCTGCAACGAAATTTATACGGTCGAAAACTCCCGCCTCCACCGCAAATCGTTCAGACACAGGGTCGGCAGTGGGCCTGTCGAACGCCACACCTTTAAAGCGCGGGAGCCTCTTTGCAAACTCGATAAGATATGTAGCGGGGCCTGCACCGACATCGAGCATACGCATTCCATCTTTCAACGGGAGTGCATTAAAAAGCTGGGTTACAGAGCGCTCCGACAACGCCTTCATGGCCAAAAGAAAAACCTCCGTCCAGGAATCTTCTTCTTCCGGCCCCATTTCAGGTTTGGGTATAGGCTCGCCTGTTTTCAGAACTTCCGGTATAAGAAGCCAGTTTTTCATCTGCCTGGTTGATAACCCCAAAACATGCCCCCTGTAATCGGGTGATGATTTAACAAGATAGCGCTCGGTCATTTCAGTGTTACGAAAGTTGTCGCCGGATTTTTCCATCACGCCTGCGCCGCACAGCCCAAGCAGTAAAAGCCTGGTAACGCGTAAATCAGATTCAAGTTTTTCCGCTATCCAGGCACAGTCTTTCCACCCACCTGAAGCTGTGTCAAAAACAGACGCTTCATGAGCTTTTGCTATGAGAACAGGAACGCGCCAGTCCCACGACATAGTAATGATATCGTCAAAAGAAAGTTTTTTTTGCGCCATAGTGTTTAAAATAAAGTCCAGATTATTGCAAGAAGACCAGAAAAAATAAATACGCCGTCAACCACAAGGTCATATGAAAGGCCATTTTTAATAACATGCCTGTCGTAAAGAAAAAGGTAAAAACCTGTGTAGGCTATCGACAGGAGCAGAACATATCCGAACGGGCCAACCCATCCGGCCGACACAGACGCCACCATAACAGCGCCCAACCCGAATGTTAACCCGGCAAGAAAAACTTTTGTGCCAGGTATCCCTACGATGATAGGAATAGTTTCCCGACCAACAATTTTATCTCCGCGAATGTCACGGACATCAGACAAAACCGAACGGATATAAACGATAGTAAACGTGAACACAAACGCAACAGCCAACGATGGCGAGAGAAGGTCGGAACCTGTTGCAAGTGCCGGAACAAGCGCCGTAACCACCGCCCACGCAACGCCCACAAAAACGTCTTTAGATGCAGGTATATCCTTTAACCTGTGTATACGTTTAATTTCGTTTTTCTGAAACCACTTAACAGTGTAGGCAAGCCCCACACCTAAAGCCCACACAAGAACCGCCGTCACATAAAAGTTTACTGTAACTGAGATGGCGATAGCGGAAAAAATCGCAACCGACGCCGACACGACCATAAAAGTCTTATAGCGCAGGTAGAGCCTTATAGTCTCCGGCTCGTTGTGTTTAAACGTTTGCACATCGTTTAGCCTGTTTAACACATGCATGGAAAAAAGATACGCCGCCGAAATATACGCCGCCTCCCACGAAAACGGTATGCCTGCCAGAATAGAGTTTGAAAACACCATGCACACGGCGCCCAAGGCCATCCCAACGTTACTTATGACGGCGGCCTCTACAAGCCCCAGAATTTTTCTCCAGAGTGACGGTTCATGAGTATCACGAATCTTTTCCAACCGATTTTTTACCCGCTCTATCATCCATGTAGGCGTAGACGCGCCAGCCGTGAGGCCTATTTTCTCGTACTTTATAATTTCGTCGGGGTCGAGTTCGTCTTCCGTTTCTATATGGAAAGTCCGCGCCCCACATTCTTCAGACATAACCGCAAGCCGTTTGGTGTTAGAACTGTTTTTACCACCAACCACAACAACCGCATCTACCTCGGAGGCAAGCGCTAAAACTTCCCCTTGCCTGTCGCCCGTTGCGTCGCAGATGGTGTCGTTCACTATCGCTTCAGGATATTTTCTTTTCATGGCTGATACGATTTTATCGTGTTTTCTCGTATCGCAAGTTGTTTGCGCGACAACGCATACGTTATCCATGGGGGGAAGTTCGGCCACCTCCTCCTCACTTTTAACAACATGGCACCTGCCACCTGTAAACCCCATCAGGCCGATAACCTCGGCATGCCCCTTGTCACCTATGATAACGGTGGTATACCCCTTGTTGGCGTATTTCTTGATTAACCCCTGAACGCGGGCGACGAGCGGGCATGTGGCGTCTGTGATGGAAAGCCCGTGCGACTTTAAATCACGCCGCACTTCGGGGGCGATTCCGTGAGTGCGGATTATCACTTTGTCGGAGGTTATGCTATTAACCGTGTCGGCGGCGTAGACTTCCTTGCCTTCAAGTGTTTCAATCACCTGCGGGTTGTGGATAAGCGGGCCATAGGTGCTAACCGGCCCGTCGGTTTCCTTGGCGGTTTCAAGGGTTATATCGATGGCCCTTTTCACGCCCCAGCAGAAGCCTGCGGTTTTAGCTACTTTTATTTCCTGTTTTTCGCGCATCTTTATTTTTGGCTACGTTGGTAAATCAAATCAGCCCTTTAATTGTGCCACAAGAGCCTGAAAAGAGTAAACTGCGGGCCGCAGTGGCAAATTATAAACAGCTACACAATAAAACCCTGCTTCGATGGCAGGGGTGAGATGACAAAAAAATGGGCAAGCATTGTCATCAGCAATGACAGCTTCGGGTCAACTCTCATTACGGGCAAAATACGCGTTTCGTATAGCAACATCTTTTTTGTGTTATACATTTTCCATTTTTCCTTTCCGGCAAATTATCCGCATTCTCAAAACAGATGGTAACCGAGTTTTTTATCGGGTTAAACAACAGGTGGAGGAGAAGAAGAATTTGAGGGATGTGTTGGAAGATCAAAGGTTATCCATCCACCTGTCAATCGCGAAGAAGCGCAAGCGACTGCGGCGATCTCATGGTTTAAACAAGATTGCCACGCTTACGCTCTACAGCAATGACAAACAAACATAAATTGTCATCCTGAGAAGCCTTCAGGCAACGAAGAATCTCATCCGTAAACAAGATCCTTCGCGGAGCCTGTCCTGAGCGAACGAAGTGAGTCGAACGGGCTCAGGATGACAACCCAATCAATAATCGCCCTGCAAAATTACTACTTATTAAAAGTTTCCACTTTGTCATTGCGAGGAGCGTTTTTTTTACGCGACGCGGCAATCTCATGGGTTAAACAAGATTGCCACGCTTACGCTCGCAATGACAATTTTCACCCCCACCTGACCTCCCCCCTAAAGGGAGAGGGATTTTTGTTTCCTCTACCTCGCGTGACCTTCATGTTATGAGGGGAAGGTGTCTGAAACTAATAATCGTCCCGAAGAATCGCTCCTTGCGCCGCGCTCGAAACTGATTTCGCATAACGAACTAAATATCCTTTTTTGATCTTCGGCGCAGGTTTTTTCCATTTCTTCGCACGCTCTTTCAGTTCCTTGGCCGGAACGTTCAACCTTATCGTCCGTTTAGGGATGTCTATCAAAATGGTGTCGCCATTTTTAATAAGGGCTATCATCCCGCCTTCCATAGCCTCTGGCGAAACATGCCCGATGCATGGCCCCCTCGTGCCGCCAGAAAAACGCCCGTCGGTTATTAACGCGACAGAATCCTGCAAACCCATGCCCGCAATAGCAGACGTAGGCGCCAGCATCTCGCGCATACCGGGCCCGCCTTTTGGCCCTTCATACCGGACAACCACCACATCGCCCGCTTTTACTTTGCCAGCCATAATCTGCTCCATCGCCGCTTCCTCGGAATTAAAACAAACGGCGCGACCTTTAAACTTCATCATCTTCGGCGATACTGCGGCCTGTTTAACGATGCATCCGTCTGGTGCAATGTTTCCTTTTAAAACCGCCATGCCACCTTGCGGTTTGAACGGGTTTTTGGCAGGCCGGATAACTTCCCTGTTGTAGTTCAAGGATTCGCGTATGATCTTGCCCGTCGTTTTGCCTGTAACCGTTGGCAGGTCGTGCAGAACCGCTTTTAACTCTTTCATCACCGCAGGTACGCCACCTGCATATTCGAGATCTTCTATAAAATCTTCACCACCTGGGCGGAGACTGCAAATCTGCGGCGTTGTTTCGCCAAGTTTATCGAACGCAGAAAGCTCTAGCTTAACTTGCGCCTCGTGCGCTATGGCCGGTATATGCAGGGCCGTGTTGGTAGAGCCGCCTAACGCTAAGTCTATACGGATGGCGTTTTCGAACGCATCTTTAGTCATGATGCTTCTCGGCGTTACTTTTCTTTTTATAAGGTCACACACGACGACGCCCGATTCAAACGCAATCCTCCGTTTTTTGCCGGAACCCGCCATACCCGTGGCACATCCTTGAAGACTCATGCCGATAGACTCTGCCACGCAGGCCATCGTGTTGGCCGTGTACATGCCGGAACACGACCCCGGCCCTGGGCACGCTTCTTTTTCGATATTCTTTAATTCCTTCACCGACATGGTGCAACTATGCACCTGCCCAACCGCCTCGAAAGTATCGCGCACGAGCGAACGTCTTTGTTGTTTATACATGCCGGCCGCCATAGGCCCTGCCGTGACTATGATCGTCGGTATGTCTAACCTTGCCGCGGCCATCATCATGCCGGGGGTGATTTTGTCGCAGTTCGTGAGCATCACAAGCCCGTCATAAGCGTGAGCCTCAACAACGCATTCGACCATATCCGCAATCAGGTCACGGGTAGGGAGCGAATAATGCATTCCTTTATGTCCCATGGCGATGCCGTCGCACACACCCGGAACAGATTGCAAAAACGCTTGGCCACCGCCTGTGTGTATTCCCTTCTCTATCGCCCGTTCCAAGTCACGAAACCCTATGTGGCCTGGGATGATGTCTGAAAAACTGGAGATGATCCCTACAAACGGGCTTTTCATTGCGTCTTCCGTAACGCCTGTCGCATATAAAAGAGAGCGGCTAGGGGCGCGCTCCACACCTTTTTTTATTCTGTTGCTTCTCATTTAAACCACCTGTAGTTTACGTGGAAAATTTGTTATCTTTGGAATACTGTATGGTAATTCAATAGAGTAAGCGGGTCAACCTGTCACCTGTGCCAACACCTGATTGACCAGCAGGCGAAGACAGAATAAACTTCCCGAACTATAAACGGAGAACATTTTTTTAAAACATGAGTGAATCTTTCGATCAGCTGGTTGGCATTATGGCCCGGCTCCGTGGCGAGAACGGTTGCCCATGGGACAGGGAGCAGAACCACCACACCTTGAAACAGTATATTATAGAAGAAGCATACGAGGTTTTAGACGCTATCGACTCAGGCGACATGCCACATTTAAAAGAAGAGTTGGGCGACCTATTGTTACAGGTCGTGTTCCATTCACAGTTAGCGTCTGAGCGGGGCGATTTTACAGTCGATGACGCGATCCTCGGTATCTGCGAAAAGCTGATACGCCGTCATCCGCATGTTTTCGCCGAATCGGACGCTAAAACACCGCAGGAGGTGTTAAATCAGTGGGAAGCGATAAAACGTAACGAGAAAGAGGGCGAGCCAACAAAAAGCGTTCTGCATGGCGTGCCCAGAGGTATGCCTGCGCTCCTTCGAGCCACAAGACTGCAAAAGAAAGCCAAAACAGTGGGGTTTGATTGGGATACGACAGATGAAGCCTTCGCAAAAGTGGACGAGGAGTATCACGAGTTCCGCGAAGCCATCGCCAAAAACGACTCGGAAAAAATGGAAGAGGAACTGGGTGACCTGCTATTCTCACTCGTGAACGTGGCAAGGTTTATTGAAGTAAACCCGGAAGAGGCACTCGCCAAAACTATAAACAAGTTCACTAAACGTTTTACGTTTTTGGAAAACGAAATAAAAAAATCGGGTAGAAAAATGGAAACTGTAAGCCTTGAAGAAATGGAAAAGCTCTGGAACAAGGCAAAGGAAGAAGAAAAGTGAAAACTTTCAAAACCACGGTTGAGATATACTACGAGGACACAGACACAGGCGGCGTAGTATACTACGCAAACTATTTGAAGTTCTTCGAACGGGCCAGGACAAGGGCGCTAAAAGAACTGGGGGTAGACCCGGCCAAGTGGATGCGCCGTGGGGTTGTTTTTGCCGTCACTAGAGCCGAAGTAGACTACAAGGGGCCGGCGGAATATGGAGACCGGTTACTGATAGAAACTGAAATCGAACCGCCTAAAGGGGCGCGTTTGGCTTTTACATACAGAATTACAAAAGAAACAGGTGCGCTGGTTGTAAAAGGGCGGACAAACATGGCATGCGTTAACGGCAAGATGAAACCGCAAAGAATACCGCAGGAAATACTGGATAAAATCGAATGAGAGAAGAAGCAGCGGAACAGGGCACAAAAGATATATCACCACTTTTCGATCAGGAAAGTGATATCGATACAAAAGAACTGGCCGAACGAATCAAAAAACGGGTTAGAGATAAAATGGCCTCCGGTGTTTACGACGAGGACGAGGCCGAAGGGGTGGCAAAACTCAAGATTGAACCTGTAGACCCGGCTGTCGCTCTTGCCGCCGT
>JAJRTC010000038.1 GCA_024278445.1 Nitrospirota bacterium | reverse complement strand
TGAGCCAGACAAAATAGCCGTTCCGGTTTCGTCCTCGTATACGCGATAAGTGGGTACGGCATCGGCGTCGGTTGCGGCTCCGGTAGACACCGCGTGCGTGTTAACCGTGAACGTGTAGAAGTCGTCTATTCTGTAAATCTGCATTCGTATTTCCTTCCAGCCCGTTCCGCCCAAGCCGACATAAAGTTTGTTGTTTACCGTATCCCACACAACGTCACCTTCATCATTGGCTCCTGTCGGAGTGCCCGCGCTACTGGGCAAACGAAATGTTCCGCCTGAATAATCGTGATCGCCTGTTACGACTTCCGCAGAGCCGGTTTTCATTATGGTAGCGTCAGCTACTTCCGCCCCTGCCTGGCCTGCCGTTACCGAGTGCGGGTTCGATATGGACACAACATGCGCATCTAATTGGGCGTGCGTATTTGTTCCCTTGCTTGCCAAATTAACGTGGTCTACCTGCGCTCCATCCCCGCCTGAGTGATCGTGTGTATTTCCGTTGGTTACGCCATTTGCTATGAGGGCATACCTTGCGTCGCCTCTTGCGTCGTTATGATATTGCGCATGATCGTCATCTGTAAGGCCGGTTAAGGCTCCATGATCTGAAACGCCACCGGCAGACGAAAACTCAAGCCCGTCCTCAGTTAAGTTAACTGACACAACCTTGCCGCTCTGCCCCGTATAATTAGCTGGCGTATCTGGCAGATTGGTAAAACTGCCGCCTGATACGTCTGCCATCGTGGCTATCGGGTTGCCGGCTGAAGGGCTGTTTGCGTTAGATAACGCCAAGTCCTCGTTAGGCGTTAAATGTTTATTATCGTCTTGCGCGTGAGTTTGAAAAGAACTCCATTCGCCTGACGGAGGGGCTACGTTATTCACATAAAGATCGGCAAACGTTATGGCACCGGAGCCGGAAGCCAAATAGGCTCTAAATTGCGTATAGCTATATGCGTCCGCTGGGTTAACGGCATAATATGTAGTGCCGGCCAGTTGATCGTTAGGAACCAGCACTGCCGTGGCTGTGCCGTTAACATCGGTAACTGCCGTGACTTCACCCGCTATCTGGGCACCCGTTACGGTGTCGTACCCTGCGGTTTTTTTTCCTTTACCGTTTACAAGTGCGAACTTTAAAGACACGCCCGTTAAAAGCGTTGCGCCGTCCGGCTTGTATAGCGGCCCTATATTTACTGTTCTTGGGGTTACCATAAATAAACTCCTTGATTAAGCTATTTTCGATGCCATGAAATATGTGGCCGATGAGGTTCCGTCAATATCGCGACTGCTACCTGTATCCTGGTAGGCCATCATTTCGAGATAGTCGGTGGTGCCGTTCATGTCTATGATGGCTGTGCAGAGTGCCGATATCGCCCCTGTTCCCGGCGAGCGCAACAAAAACCTGTTCTGCTCCAAACCGTTTTTAAATATTGCAGACCCTGCCTGCGAAGTGTCGGCCGAGGCTGTCCATGAGACGCAAACCGTCACCAGATATTTCCCGGCTATGCCAGGCGTAAATTTGCCCGTTGCCGTATCAAAATTCCAGTTGGTATCAAACGCCTCGTTGGAGAACGTAACAAGCGTCCATAAGCCGGATGCGACGCCTGCCTGGTTCGTTCCGTTTTTATGAGCCGAAAACGCCGGCCCTCCTGCGACAGGGGCCCATGAAGAAGCACCAAGCCCCACATACAACCGGTCGTTCCCCGTATCAAAAACTACGTCACCTTCATCGTTTGCCCCGGATGGCGCACCGAAGTTTGTTGGAACACGCAACACACCGCCGGAATAATCGTGGTCACCTGTTATGGAAGAGGCCGACGCTTCCCCTATCAGCTTTGTGGAAACGTCGGGCAAGGTAAAAATTCTGGCTGTGTTAAGGCCGGTGGTAGATATCCTCGCCGAGTTTCCGTTCATGTTGATATCAAAAAAAGTAACGCTGGTGCCTGAATCCGAGTTTTGGGTGTGAAGCCTTGGGTCGCTCCCTTCGCAAACGGTATTGCCAGCCTCACCATAAACAGGCTCTATCACGGCGTTTATATTGCCGCCTGTGTTTACCACCCCGTTCCCGCCTGTAACCGTGTTCGTCTGCCCTCCGGTTGCGCCTGATGATAAAACGGGGGAGAAATATATTGACGTTGGCGATAGCACAAACCCTAACGTCACTGCACCGGAAGCGGGTTCCGTTGCCGTAACCGCGCCGGAAGCCGCGAGGTAAACAAGTTTATCGGATGCGCCAAAAGACCAGCCGTTGTGAGAAAACGTGCCTTCCATAACAAGACGGGTTGAATTACCGGCTGTAACGGTTTCTGTTACCAAACCAACCGGGTCGCCAAAGGTATATGTTGCGCTATCGGCAAGATAAGCTTTTTTGGCTCCCGCTCCATCGTCCAGCACCAGGGCGACCTCCCCTGCGGAGAGGTTTTCTGCGGACGATATCTGGTACAGGATGGAAGGCTCGTCGAGCTTGTCCATCACGTCGTTGTACCAAACATCCCAGTTATCTGTGGAACCTTGCGATATCTTTGTTAAATTCCTGTTCGATGTATATCCTTGTACCGGCATTTTTATTTCTCCGTTTACTATTTAAGTTAAGCGCTGTTTTTGACGGGCAATTATCATTTAAATCTAATTTTCCATGATCTGGCCCGCTCCAAAAGTAGCCTGCCCGAACACTGTTTGCCCAAACCCTTTACGAGCTTTTGAAAACCTCATGGCGTTAACCGTTACTGTGGCAGGCAAACCATCGGCCAACGCGCCAGGGTCGACTTCAACCGATACCACCCGCATTTTCAGGTTGCTCATCTCGTCCATGGAAGCCGTAACAGACAAAATGTCGTTCGGCTCAAGCGTTAACGCTTGCCCCAACGGAAAAGTCATAATGTAATAATCGTTAACCTCTGAGTTTGCGTTCAGAATATCCAGCGCACGCTGTTCCGCTGATGTTTTGGTCATGGCGGCACCCGGCTCCGTCTCGTAACGGCGTATCCCGTGCGCATCGATGGAACCTTGATCGAGAAGAGTTACGGAGTTATTTGCTCCATCGCTATCTATGTAGTGAACAGTAACTTCGTTAACCACGTTCTCGGACGACGAGCGTTTTCTTTTTATCACCGGAGATTCATACTCATCTGCCAGAAGATCGCTCTCCACTATGTTCGCCACGCCGCCTGTGGGTGGCGGAGGATTGGTTTTGTCACGCAGGTCAGATTTTTTAATGAGATCCCATTTTCCCGTTGCAGGATTTTTAATCAACTCGGTGTTTGATTCACGCGTTACGCGACGAATAAACTTGCAGACGCTCTGCTGATTGCCGATTTTATATTTTAGTGGCGGTAAGGAGCCGTCACTAAAGCCACTGCCGACTTCCCCTGCGGGTATAACCGAGCTTAAGATATCTCCCGCCATATTCTGCGCTGAACCGATAAGCGCCGTAACGCGAGGCCCCGCAAGAGCAGACTCCACAGGCTCGAAAGAAACTTCAAGCTCGCATGACAAAACTATGAGGCTGTTCGTGTCTGGCCATGTAGTTCCCGTAACCCACGTTTTAAACGTATCGGCGAATCCGCCATTCTGTTTTAAGTGAGTTAACGCTTCAGCGGTTACGTCTTTTGAGATTTCGAACATGTCCCAATATCGCTGGTCTGGGCTTATGGCTGTGTATGGATAGCCTGAGTTATTCGGCCACACCTCAAACTGCACACCCCTCTGCTCTTTCACCACCCAGAACCCCTGGTTGAGAATTCCCTTGCCGTTATCAAGTTCTGAAATGGCAAAACTGTGGCGCGTGCCGAAAAGCTCCAGGTTGAACAGGCCAGAAGTATATTCAAGCCCCGTATAACGCATAACAAATCGCACTTCAGCTATTCTTGCGCCAAGATATGGGTAACGCACGGCATTTTTAAGGCCCAGTTTGGACGAAGCTGGAGCCCCGCCACCGGAGGCAGGAACCGCAAAATCACCTAACAGGCAAGGGTTTGTTCCGGCATGATAACCATACGGATAATTTGCCGTTAACTGGTTTGCGTTTACCCACTCATCTCCTGCCGTAAAACTTCCGTCACTCGCCGTCCATTTTATTTTCAGTTTTTCAGGGTTGCCGGGCGCTCCGTCAACTGCGCTGTTTCCCGTTTTTAGCCACACGATTCCGAACGCGTCGTCTTTTTCTATCTCACTGCCCGTAGCCTCTATCCCGTTTATATATACGTTTTGCATATATGCTCCGCTCTGCCCAGGGTGATATCCATCTCTGTCGTTTCCACTATCTGCCGCGCCGTGATAAAACTGGTATGGCGTTCCAAGTTTTGGTTCGGACGATGAATATGGCCCTTTTCCCGTTTCGCCAGATAACGGCCAGAGCAGGTTTGAGCTGGGAGTAAATATCGGGGTGGCACCTTTTAGAGGCGTTGGAACGTAAAAAGTTTCACCGGGAACTTTTTTATCTATTTTATATTTCCATGCGCCTGATAGCTGTTTTTCAGGAGAGTTTCTGATAGTAAAACGCCAGTCGCCAATAAAAATATCGCACGGGGCGGGGAACGGATTTTGCTCGTTATTCTCGCCGCTTTTCGGAAAGGTGACGTCTATATAATCTGCCCCTGTGGCCGGATCAAAAAGTTCGTTTGGCCCGGTAACCTCGCCTACTTTTTCAGGCCCGGTCAAGGCTATCCCCTCGCACAACACACCAGAACCAAAAACAAACGGCTTAAAATCGCCTATTCTGTGTGCAGGCAGTGCGCCCCACTGGTTTTTACTGTATCTGCCAGATAGAAGTTCACCCCATTTGCATCCACCCTCGGCCCATTCGCCGGCATCGTCCGTTATCACATCAATAGGACAAAGAGCCGGAGTGACGTCACCTGAAAGTTCCGGCGTGCCGGTTAGAATTGGCGTTAAATCATTTAAGTTAACGCCAGAAGGTTCCGTAAGGCCCGCATCCGCTAGCCATAAATAGAACGTAGCCTTTGAGGCGGACAAGTCATATTTTCTAAAATACCAGCTTATATTTTTCAGGCCGGGGCCAAGAGCAGTTGTGCTGTTATCAAATACGAAAGATACGTCTGACACTTTCGTTTCATATTCCGACGGGTCGAAATATCTATCAATCGCGCCCCATCCCATTACGGCAGGTTTCCATTCCTGCCCCCACAGCGTCACGGGCTGGTCGGCAAGATATAAAACCGTATTGCCAGATGGCGAGACAAGCTCAAGCTTTAAAAGCCACACAGGTTTTTTAAGGTTATTGGCAAGCGCCGCGTTAAGTTCTGGTGAAAAAGTTTTCATATGCTTAACCTGTTACAAGAAGTTCTATTGGGCCAACATTAAAACGTCCGTCGCCTGCAGAAGTTATTTCAATAGATGGAGCAAGGAACCGGACAGTGTATGTAACGCCGTCGGTGTGCAGATATTCAAAGTTTTTGCCGCCCACGTCATAATAAAATCCTGTGCCGTTAGCGGAGGCAAAAGAGTTTTTATAGATGGCCGACAGCCTCTGATATTCAATAATTATCACTCGCTCCGCAAGAGGAGATTCTTGCCTGATGAAAGATCCGCCCGCCGTCACACCGTCTGCCATAAATTTACGGTGTCTTATTCCGCCGCTGTTTGCCACAGGCCACTTATCCGGCGTGAAAGTATATGTGGCAGAAGCAA
This sequence comes from Nitrospirota bacterium, assembly GCA_024278445.1. Lineage (GTDB taxonomy): Bacteria > Nitrospinota_A > UBA7883 > UBA7883 > JAJRTC01 > JAJRTC01. The sequence goes on along the minus strand of JAJRTC010000038.1, from coordinate 1,105 downwards.
TTGTCGGGTACGCCATTTGGGGTCTCATAATTCTTCCATCCTCCCGCTTTCAATAATTTTTCTGCCGGAGCGCAAAATATATTTTTTCAATTCAGGCGCCAGTTTTTTGCGCGTATATTCGCGGTCCGTCATCTCCCGTTTTTGAGTTACGCTAAGCAACGCTTTTTCTTTTTCAGGTTTCTTGTTCATTTTCAGGTTCAACTTGCTTCTTCATCGGTTGACGTTACATACTCGGCCCCGCAAACGGCTATTCCGTTTTTAAGCTCCGTATAGAATTCCCGCTCGATTACAAGGGGAGTGATTGCAAGGCCGAGAGAGCTGTTGTTCAAAATAGCGCGGGTGGCTTCCACGAGGTCTATCACGTTCCCTTCCAGCTCGGTAGAAACGTGCCACACGGAAAACTTGAGAAGCCGCTCGAACGAAGGAGCGCTATCGGTGATATATGTCGAACCTGCATAGGAAACCAGAACGGCAGGATATGCAAGCACCCTGGCACCTGCATCAAGTAGTTCAATAGACCCTTCATAGGCGTCAATCGTTTTTGCCATGCCGCCCGATTTTGCCGAGACGGAAACGAGTTTTAGCAATATCGCATCCGTTATTTCATGTACGGTAACAGGCATCTTTCACATCCCTTTCAAAAGGTCGCGTGAGAACTTCCTGTCGGCAGATGTAAACTCCGCTGTTGAATTATCCGAACCGGCAGGCTCTGCAACCACTCCTTCAAGGGTCGCCTCTCCTTTCGCTAGACTATTAAGAAACGCCAGCGCCCCTTTTTGCGCCTCATTCCAAACAGGTGAATCGACAGAACGGAACCTGTGCAGGTAACATATCGCAAGCGTGGCCGAAACGGCGATAATCGCATTGGGCACCGGGTTTAACGGTGTTTTGTAAACACGGCTTACAAGTGAATTGATGATGGCATCGGCGTCACGTATGGCCCGGTCTACCATTAGCGTATTTATCACCCCCGTGTTTGAAGTGTCGGTGAGTTTAATCAACACCCCATCGTCTATTTTCTTTTTCAAATCATCAAGAGTGCTGTATGACATTTTTGTTCCTTTTGCCTTAATAGTGTTGAGTGCCATTGCGAGCGAAGCGAAGC
>JAJRTC010000037.1 GCA_024278445.1 Nitrospirota bacterium | reverse complement strand
GTTATCGTCATCAAAACAGCGGACAACGTGGGCAATGGCGTCTACTTGCCGGATATGCCCCAAAAACTTGTTACCAAGGCCCTCTCCTTTGCTTGCGCCTTTAACGAGGCCGGCGATATCCACCACTTCAAGGGTTGTAGGGATTGTTTTCTCCGAGCCTGATTTTTCTGCCAGGTTTTTTAATCTATCGTCAGGCACGGGAACAATGCCCACGTTAGGCTCTATTGTGCAGAACGGAAAGTTTTCCGATGCCGCTCCCGCTGAGGTAAGTGCGTTGAAGATGGTAGATTTACCCACGTTAGGCAAGCCGACCACGCCACAGTTAAAACCCACGATTACTCCTTACTAAAACTCGGTATTGATATTAGAATAAGCGAGCATTGTACATACCAGAGCATTTTGAGCCAAGATAAATAATGAACGCAATGATACTGGCCGCAGGGTTCGGCACGAGGCTATTGCCACACACGAAGCGGATACCAAAGCCGCTTTTGCCGGTGGTAGACAAAACCTTGCTGGAAATAGCAATAGAAACCGTCCTTAAGGCAGACCCTGCAATAATAGTAATAAACACTCATCACTTGGGAGGGATGGTGCGAGAGTTCGTTAGGTCGCTCGACGTAGGCGTAGAAATAATCGTCACACGCGAACGTGAAATTTTAGGCACGGCGGGCGGAATCAAAAACGCGCAAAGCTGGCTTGAAGGAGATCATTTCGTGGTGATGAACTCAGATATCATCGCCTGCGTCGATTGGGAGGAGCTTACACTTGCACATAAACAGAGCAAAGCGATATCAACCCTTGCTCTTAGGAAAAGCCCTGATCCTGAAAAATATAGCCATCTTTCAATAGACGATACTAAAAAAGTAGTAAAGTTCCATAAAACCTGTGGGCCGTCATATAAAGGCACCGAGGAGGCTTTGATGTTTACAGGAATATCAGTTTTATCACCAGAAATTTTCGGGCTGATACCGGATGGGGTAGAGCATGATATATCGTCTAAAATCTACACACCCATGACCGAAAAAGGTGAAGGTTTGTATGGCGTTAGAACCGATTGGCAATGGATAGACGTTGGCACATGCAAGCTATATCACAAGGTGGTGATGGGCGAGCTTAGCAAACGTCGTGACAGCTTGTATATCGAACAGAACGTAAAAATCGGAAGATGGACGGAGCTTGGCCCACGCGTGGCGGTTCATAGCGGGGCGAAGATCGGCTCGCACGTTACGTTGGAAGATTGCGTGGTGTTGCCAAACAGCGTGGTGGACGACGAAGTAAAAGCGAAGGGACAAATTTTTTGACACAATTGTTTCTTGTCATGCTTAACTTGTTTCAGCATCCCTTTGGGTCACACAAGTTCAGAGTGACACATTCCCTACACAACAATCCTTTTTCGCACAAGCCGTATAGCAAGCCACACTAAAAACACGCCGATGGAAAGAATGAACATAGCCGCCAATAAAACACCCGCACCCAACTCCGAACCATGAAAAAAGTAGCGCATGATAACGACAGAATGTGTAGCGGGCAAAATAACTGCAAACCATTTTACAACCTGCGGAAAAGAGTCTAACGGGAAAAAGACACCGGAGAGAAAAAACATCGGCGCGATACCTATCGTAAAAAAGTAGTTAAAAAATTCGTAGCTTGGCGCAATGGCCGAAAAACATAACGCCGCCGAGGCGAAAAGAACTCCCGTAGCCAAAACGGCCAGTAAAATTCCTACAGCGCCCAACGATGGCGTGTATAACCCGAAAATCGTCATCACCAGCAACATTACGCTGGCGGAAATAAGAGACTTCGTTGCGCCCCACAATATCTCGCCGCCTACAAGGTCTGGAATAGAAACGGGGGTCGCCAGCATGGAATCGTATGTGCGTTGAACCGTCATCCTGGTGTAAGAAACGAAAGTGCATTCGAACACGGCAGAATACATGGAGGAGGTAACGATAAGCCCCGGCGCGATATAATTGATATACGGCATACCTTCTATTGATTTTATATAGCCTCCAAGCCCGAAGCCCATAGCGAAAAGGTAGAGAATAGGTTCGCCTATGTTCCCTAAAAGGCTTGAACCGTAGTAAGCTTTATAGGCCGTAAAGTTACGTCGCCAAACATAAAGAGCGCGGTGCGTTATCATGCACCCTCCCGCAGATGATGCCCTGTCATGTTTAAGAAAAGATCCTCTAGCGTAGCCGATCTTTTTTCAAGGGTCGTATGTTTTATGTTGGCAAGTTTTTCAAGCACGCCATCTGGCTCTTTTGAAAATATAAAAAAGACGCCACCTGCCGTTTCATATTTTTCGTTTAGAGTGTCGAGAAGTTTTGAGGTTTCGCCATCCTCTTCCGCAGACGGCACAAACTCTATAACGGTGTCGCCAAGCTTTTCACGCACAAGTTTATCCGGTGTCCCGACATCCAGAATCTTGCCATTGTCCATGATGGCGATCCTGTCGCAAAGACGCGAGGCCTCTTCCATGTAATGGGTGGTGAGGATCATTGTCACCCCGTCATCTTTCAGGCTTGCAAGCTTTCGCCATATAACACGCCTCACCTGCGGATCCAGCCCGGTTGTAGGCTCGTCCAGAATAAGAAGGCTAGGCTCGTTTATCAGCGAACGCGCTATGGTAAGCCTTCTGCGCATACCGCCGGATAGTTCTCGTATCGGGATATCTGGCCTGTCTGACAGGTGAAAGAATTCCAATAGTTTATATGATCGCTTAAGAGCATTCTTTTTGGATATGCCAAAATAGCCTGCATAGATAACAAGGTTCTGGATTACGGTCAGGTCTTGGTCGAGGTTATCATCTTGCGGAACTACGCCCAACACAGATTTTATCGCACGGTCATGAGTGCCAACGCGCATACCGTCCACGGTGATAGAACCTCGTGTTACCGGCGCAAAACATTGGATCATCCGCATTATAGATGTCTTGCCCGCGCCATTAGGTCCGAGGAAACCAAAACATTCACCCCGTTTTACCGAAAAGCTAACATGGTCAACGGCGGTAAAATCGCCATATTTTTTGACGACCTCATCACCCTTAACAAGACAAGACGGAGCCATATATACCTTCCGCTATTTTGGAACGTTCTCCCAGTCTTTCAAGAACCGCTCAATGCCAAGGTCTGTTAACGGATGTTTTGTTAACTGTTTGATTACGGCAAGCGGGATAGTGGCAACGTCCGCACCCATTCTGGCCGCTTCCAAAACATGAAGCGGGTGCCTTATTGAAGCTACGATAACCTCGGTATCGTAACCATACTGGCCGTATATATCGAGAATCTGGCCGATAAGATCCATCCCCTCATGTGAGATATCGTCTAACCTGCCAACGAACGGGGAGGCATATGTTGCGCCGGCTTTTGCGGCCAGCAGAGCCTGCGTGGCAGAAAAAATTAGCGTCACGTTCGTTTTGATACCGTCTGCGGTTAAAGTTTTAACGGCTTTTAAACCGTCTGCCGTCATAGGTATTTTAATTACTAGGTTTGTGTGAATGGCGGCAAGCGCCCTGCCCTCTTTAACCATGCCGTCAGATTCAAGCGATATAACTTCCACGCTTATGGGCCCGTCTACTTCTTCCGTAATCTCGGAGATAACCGTTTTGAAATCTTTCCCCGTTCTGGCGACAAGGCTAGGGTTTGTGGTTACCCCGTCTAAAACTCCAAGGGCGTTCGCCTCTTTTATTTCGTCGATATCGGCGGTGTCCACAAAAATCTTCATTTCAGTTAAATCTCCATAAGTTTTATCGGGGTTTTAAGGCCAAGGCGCTTATTATATGTAAGGGGCGCTTATCGCTCAAGGATAACCGTCATTCTGTTATAGAATTACAGGTTATGGGGAAACCTGCAACTATTCGGGATATAAAATGAAATTCAACTTCAAAACTGTCAGTTGGGCCTTGCTCCTGATATTACTTGTTTTCATCACATGGCGGCTCATAAAACCGCTCAACATTTATGACATTTCTGAGCGATTCGAACGCCCTGTAAACACCGACAAAATTCCAGAGCCGCTAAAAAACCTTAACGCCAAAGAATGTGCCCAATGCCACAAGGAACATTATGACGAATGGAAAACTTCCATCCATAGTAGGGCATGGACAGATAAATATTTCCAGGTCGATCTTGCGCTCGACGGTTCGTCACAAAACTGTGAAAACTGCCACATACCGCTAGACCGCCAGCAAAAGAACCAAATAGCCGGCTTTAAAGGCGGCAATAAATGGTCACCAATACTTATAAAAAATCCTGGTTTTGACCATGCTCTGCAACAGGAAGGGGTAAACTGCGCCGGATGCCACCTGCGGGATGGGCAAATTCTGGGAACTAAAGGTGACGGCAAGGCCCCGCACCCCGTAAAAAAAATAAACGATGGAAAGGAGATATGCATGCGTTGTCATGTGGTTGAAGGCGATAAGTGGGACACGTTCTATAACATCCCGCCATGCGGAACCGTGGCCGAAATAGAAATGTCAAAAGGAACAAGACACACAACAAAAACTTTGGGATGCGTAGAATGCCATATGCCAGAGACTGTGCGTTCGATAACACCCGAAGGAGAGCCCCAAAAATCAAGGCGCCACCTGTGGCGTGGCGGACACGACCCGGAAACAGTAAAAACGGCGCTGGATATAAAAATCAAGCAAACCACTTCTGAAAAAGGCAAGCCCGTGTTTACCATGACAATCACAAACATCGGGGCGGCTCACTTCATCCCCACCGGCACACCGGACAGAAAGCTTGAGGTTAGATGGGAACTATTAAATGCGGCAGAAAAATTAATAGCCGATCAAGCCAGCATCATAAAGCGAAAAATAGTGTGGCGACCTTTTATAGTAGACCTGTGGGATACGCGTCTTCGCTTGAACGAGCCGAGAGAATATACTTTTAAGCTTTTGGATTATGGCAAGGAAGTTGCCGCTTTTCTTGATATTGAAGTTACATACCACCTGCTAGACGAGGCCAGACGGAAAAGGATAGGCTATATACCTGAAAAGCCGATATCATATCCCGTTTTTAAAACACGGATTACGATAGAAAAAACGGAAAGCTAACCTTAAAGAATCTGGTTTAGCGGATCATTACATTTATATGGGCGCACGGCAGGCTTGCCTTCTATGTTTTCAAGCTCTTCAAGTGGAACAATCTCCGGCCTGACAAACTTTAAGGATTCAATCGCAATAATCTCGCCTGTCGCGATATCCTTGCCGGCATATACTCCTCTGCGCATCGCGGCCCTTTTATTATCGTCAGGACGGGTAATTTGTTCATCAGTTTTTTTTTGCATAGCCTTTTCAATATCTTTAACCGCTGACACCAGTTCCTTTAACTCCGCAGGGTCGATGGAAATAGCGTGATCCGGCCCGTTTAAGGATTTATCTATCGTAAAGTGTTTCTCTATCACCTCCGCCCCTATGGCCAGCGCCGCTAATGGCGTATAGATCCCCAAGGTATGGTCTGAAAACCCGACCTGAACTTTTAATTCCTCTATCATTTTGGGGATATGCGAAAGGCACGCATCTTCCGGGTTTGTGGGGTAGTTGGAAACGCAATGGAACACACACACGTCATCCGCACCCCACTTTTTCAGGTAGCCAAGCGAGCTTTTGATTTCAGAAAACGATGACGCACCCGTGGAAAGATAGACTTTTCGCCCTTTTTGAGCGATAGCTTTTAAAAGTACCGGGTTATTTAAATCCATCGATGCGACCTTGAACCCGACAGGGTTAAGTTGATCCAGAAAATCGACCCATTTCACGCTAAACGGGGTGGAAAGAAAATCGACTTTATTCTCCCCGGCCACGCGGCGAAGGAAAATATGATCCTCCTCCGAGAGTTCCCCTTTCTTAAAAACCGCATAGTTTTCATGATCCGGCAGGTAAAGGTCTGACGCCAAAAAGGATTGAAACTTTACGGCATTGGCCCCCGCAGACGCCGCACTCTCTACCATTTTTGCGGCAAGGTTAACGTCGCCCCCGTGGTTGAACCCTATCTCCGCTATGATATACGCCATCCGATACAATCCTCTTTTGAAATTCTGCCTGTTTCACTTATCGCCGATAGTTCAGGACAATTAGCCTTGTCTGATGTAAGATTGAACTATCATGAGAAACTTTGTAATTTCGCTGTTTCTTTTTGCG
>JAJRTC010000036.1 GCA_024278445.1 Nitrospirota bacterium | reverse complement strand
GCAAGCCTGCGTTTGGGAAGAGCCGTTGCAGGCTCTACACTTTTCACCCCCACTGCGGCGGCTGTCACCACACGGCTTGCCGTCGGCAAGGTCGCAAGCGGTTTTATAGCCGGTGAAACAGAGGATGAAACGGCACAGGCTATAAGAGAAATCATCGACGGCGGAATGAAGTATACCCTTGACCTTTTAGGCGAGGCTACCCTGTCTGAAAAAGAGGCAGACGATTACGCAGAACGATATACCAAACTTATCCGACATCTTGCGGAGAACAAGCGGCCCGACGACCCGGAGGTTAACGTTTCCATAAAGCTCTCGTCACTCACGCCAAGGTTTTCCCCGTCAGCGCCTGAAGATTCCGCAAGCGAGGCCAGACGCCGGGCAGAACCGATTTTTAAAGCGGCGATGGAGACAGGCGCACATGTGAATATCGACATGGAGCAGTATGAACTGCGCGATCTCACCATTTACACATTCGCCCAGATGTTAAAAGACAAAGAGCATTTTGGATGGGACGGCCTTGGCATAGTGGCACAGTCGTACCTTAAGGACGCGGAAAAGTCACTCGATTCGTTGGTTGAAATGATAAGAGATAGCGGACGACGCGTTATGGTGAGGCTTGTTAAAGGCGCATATTGGGATCACGAAGTGGTGGAAGCAAACCAGCGCCATTGGCCGGTGCCCGTGCACACCTTAAAAGCACAAACAGACGCCGCCTACGAACGCATGACCGATACGCTGTTCAAAAACACAGATATACTCACCCCAGCCATAGCGTCGCACAACATTCGTTCACTTGCAAAAGCCATCGCCATTGCGAGGCAGATGGACGTATCGAAGGATATGTATGAAATCCAGACGCTACGCGGCATGGGCGACCCTATCAAAAAAGCGCTGGTCGACATGGGGATACCGGTCAGGGTTTATGCCCCGTTCGGTGCAATGATACCCGGCATGGCTTACCTTGTGCGGCGGATGCTTGAGAACTCATCAAACGAATCTTTCCTGCGACACAGTTTTATGGACGAGGAACCGATAGACGAAATGCTCGAAGATCCTGTTTTCCTGTGCGGCGCGGCGGGGGCAAAAAGCGCAACCCCGCAAGATAAGAAAAAAGAAGAAGAACCTGAAAACGCCGTAAGGGTGTTTGTTAACGAGCCGGAACCTGCCTTCCACCTGGAAAAAACTCACGATGCCATGAAAATGGGGATAGAAGACGCAGAAGCGACACTTGACAAGTTCTATCCACTACTCATTGGCGGGCATGCTGTAAATACAAGCGAAATAATCACGTCACGCGACCCGGCGGAGCCTTCAAGAATAATCGGAGAAACCGCAAAGGCCAATGAAGCGCTTGGCAGGGCGGCAGTAGAATCTGCCAAAAGAGCATTCGGCGGATGGGCAAAAACGAAGGCCATGAAGCGATTCGAGATATTAACCCGTGGAGCCGCCATCATAAGAGAGCGCAAATATGAACTTGCGGCACTTGAAATGTTTGAAGTTGGCAAGACGAGAAAAGAAGCCTTGGGCGACATAAACGAGGCCATCGATCATATAGAGTTTTATGCCAGGGGTGCAGTAAAGATAGCTGAAGGCAAAATAACCGAAAGCATATTGGGCGAAACCAACATGGCCCTTTACCGGCCACGAGGGGCGGGGGTTGTTATCGCCCCATGGAATTTCCCGTTGGCGATCCTCGCCGGGATGACATGCGCCGCTATAGCCGTTGGCAACACTGTCGTAGTAAAACCTTCGTCGAACTCACCTATTATCGCCGGTGTTTTTGTAGACATACTGGAGCAGGCGGGAGTCCCGGCCGGAGTTGTTAACTTTACGCCCGGCTCAGGTGAAGAACTGGCCCCTGCGCTAATAAACAACCCGGACACAAAGTTCGTTATGTTCACAGGCTCTTTTGAAACAGGTTCGTCTATCATCGAGAGCGTAACCCACAACGCCGATAAAAAGTATGGATTCACAAAAGTTCTGGCGGAAATGGGTGGCAAGAACGCCATCATCGTGGATGAATCGGCCGATCTTGACATGGCCGTGTCTGGCGTTGTCGCCTCGGCATTTGGGTTCGGCGGGCAGAAATGCTCGGCCTGTTCACGGGTGATAATAGTAAAAAGCGTTTACGAGTCTTTTGTTAAAAGGCTTATTCCGGCGGTGGAAAGTTTAATCGTAGGTTCGCCATTTGACCTGGAAACCAACTATGGCCCGTTAATAGACGAAGTGGCAAAACGCAAGGTCGAAAGCTACATAACCATCGGAACCGAAGAGGCGGAACCACTTTTGATTCCGCAAAAAGAGACTGGTGCGGGGCATTTTGTTCGCCCTGCCGTTTTCGGGAACACGCCACCTGACGCGAGAATCGCCACAGAAGAGATATTCGGGCCGGTTCTGTCGCTCGTACGCGCCAAAAACCTGAATAACGCAATAGAGATCGCCAACAGCTCGGTATATGCGCTTACGGGCGGCATATTTTCAAGAATGCCGTCTAGTGTAAAAAAGATTAAAGAAAAGATGGAGGTCGGCAACCTTTACATAAACCGTGGGATAACAGGCGCAATCGTTCGCAGACAACCTTTCGGCGGGTTCAAACGTTCAGGGTTGGGGTCTGCCAAAGCGGGAAGTGTCGAGCTTTTAAAAGAACTTTCAGTTCCACAATCAGTTTCAGAAAATATCGTGCGCCACGGGTTCTCGCCCGACCTTGATTCATAACTTTATTCCGTTACCGTTATATTACCGCCGCAAGCCATAAAATCTTTTGCGAACGTCGGGAAGGTAATATTCACAGCTTCGGCGGTTTCTATTTCGGTTACGCCACAGGATGCGGAACCTAACAGCGCAAGGCTCATCACAACCCGATGGTCTCCATGCCCGGATACGTTACTACCCTTCGGTTTGCCACCACGGACTATTAGCGCGTCCTCTTTTTCATCGCATTTAATGCCCATTTTCCCAAGTTCCTCGGCCATAACGGATATCCTGTCTGTCTCCTTTATTCTCGCTTGCGGGACGTTGCCAAGTTCTGTCACACCGTCTGCGAGCGCAGACAAGGCGGCCATTGCAGGGAGAGCATCCGGTGTTGAGTTAAGATCGAGTTTTACCCCTTTTAAAACGTCGCCAGTGACGACCACTTCCATCTCTTCCTTTTTGATTTCTACCTTAGCCCCCATCGCTTCTAAATATCCAAAGATGGCCTTGTCGCCTTGCGTGTCTTCCAT
>JAJRTC010000035.1 GCA_024278445.1 Nitrospirota bacterium | reverse complement strand
CGTGCGTTTAACAGGATGAACGATTTTATACCTGAAGCCCGTATGGACGGGGATATCCTTTTTGGCGGGGAAAACCTGTATGGACGTTCTATCGACCCTGTTGAAGTGCGCCGTGTTATCGGCATGGTTTTTCAGAAGCCTAATCCTTTTCCAAAATCTATATACGATAACGTCGCGTGGGGGCCGCATATTCATGGAACGGAAAAAAACATGCAAAGCCTCGTTGAGAACTCTTTAAAAAAAGCCGCGTTGTGGGATGAAATAAAAGAAAACCGCCTGCATGATTCTGCGTTAAATCTTTCAGGCGGCCAGCAACAGAGGCTTTGTATCGCAAGGGCGCTCGCTATGGAGCCTGAGGTCATTTTGATGGATGAGCCTTGTTCGGCGCTCGACCCTGTTTCGACGGCGAGGATAGAAGACCTCATGTTCGAGCTAAAAGAGCGTTACACGATTGTGATAGTAACCCACAACATGCAACAGGCGGCCAGAGTTTCTGATTACACGGCGTTTATGGAAAACGGCGTTCTTGTGGAGTTTGGCGAGACGGAGCAGATTTTTACGCGTCCTCAAAATAAAAGAACCGAAGATTATGTAACCGGAAGGTTTGGTTGAACATTATTACTTGTGAACACCAGATAACGCTTTATAAGGCTTGCGAATGAGGCGGCATATGAAAAGGAGCAAAAATGTCCAAGCATTTACAAAACGATATTGAACGCCTGAAAAAAGAAACCCTGGCTTTAGGTTCCATGGTTATCGACTCTATAAACAAGGCTGTGTTCGCCCTTGTAGACAGGCGCTCCGAGTTTATTAAAAGCGTTATAGAAAACGATGCACAGATAAACGAAAAAGAAGTTTTGATAGAGGAAGACTGCTTGAAAATACTCGCCCTGCATCAGCCTGTGGCGGGCGATCTCAGGTTTATTATCGTTATTTTGAAGGTGAATAACGACCTTGAACGTATGGCCGATCTTGCCGTGAATATCGCGGAACGGGCTAATTACCTTACCAAAAAAGATAAGCTTAACGTTTCTCTTGATTTTGTCATTATGACGGAATGTGTTCAGAATATGGTGCAGGAGAGCCTAAAAGCGCTTATAGAAAAGGATACGGCTATCGCAAGAAGCGTTCTTAAAATGGATGACGAGGTTGACGACTTGAACAGGCAAATGTACGAGGTTCTTCAAAAGGTGATGATGGAGGACGCCTCAACTGTTAAACGGGCGGTTCATATGCTGTCTACATCGCGGCATCTGGAGCGTATCGCGGATCTTGCCACCAACATTGCCGAGGATGTGGTTTTTATGGTTGATGGAGAGCTTATACGCCACCGCACCGAGGACTACTTAGAGGCAAGTTCAGACTAATCTGGTGCCATAGGCAATTTTTTTATCTATATTCAACCAGCTCATCAACAGGCAAACGGATTTTTCCTCTTTGCTCATTAACCCTGTAACCGAATGGAATAATCAGACCAACAGTATATTTATTTGAATCAACCCCTAATACGTCCTTCACCTTTTTCATATCAAAACCACCGATGGGGCAGGAATCTATCCCGATGGAAGCGGCGGATGTCATCATGTTGGCACCTGCGATGTGGCACTGGGAAATACTCCACCAGGTAATATCGAGCTGATCTACCATGAATTTATAAAACCCAAGCATCGCATTATATTTTTCTTCCGGCATTTGCCACCGCTTGAACATTTTTTGTACGTATTCACTCCCTGGTTTGAGGTCTTCTTTTAGTCCGAGTATAACCACCGTCGTGCTGGCTGTTCCTACCTGAGGTTGGTCGTAACAGGCGCTCATGAGCTTTTTCTTTAAATCACCAGATTGAACGACGATGAACCTGCAATGCTCCACACCAAAAGAGGAGGGTGAGAGGCGGCCCGCTTCAAGAATGAAGTCAAAATCGTTTTTAGACACTTTTTTATTTTCATCGAACAGTTTGCACGCGTGGCGAAATTGCATTGCCTTGAGAAAATTATTTTCCATTTTTTCTTCCTTTTCATGCAGTACGATGAATTAGGGCTTTTTATAAACCGGTTTTTCCTGAACGATTTTATTATACTGCTATTCATTGCTTGGGTATTATTAGACATGACAAAAATTTTTGAAGTAATTTCTGAAGGAAATTAACGGCAGGAGACGATGTTTAACAGATTATCCCAAAGCCCTGACGGCTCCGCAAAATCAACTTCATCCCTCCGGTTTTATCCGGTCGCCATTTTTGTTTGTATTGGCCTTTTGTTATCTCTAATTTCCTTTTTTCTCGTCAATATCTGGGAAACCGAAAGAATAACCATAAATTTTAAACTGGCGGCGCAAACGAGGACTGCGGCGATAAAAGAAAAAGTACATGAAAACTTGCAAGCTCTTGCTTTGCTTGGGGAGTTTTTCAGAGCCTCCAAACGTAAAGTGGAAAGAGACGAATTCAGTAACTTTGCAAGGCCTGTCCTCCATCATCGCTCTGGCATTCAGGCGCTTGAATGGGCTCCGAGGGTATCGCTCCCACTCAGGAACAGATACGAAGGGGCTGTTCGCTATGAAGGTTTTCCCGAATTCACCTTTAAGGATAAAAGCCCGGACGGGGGGATAGTAGCTTCGCCGGACAGGCCCGAATATTTTCCGGTTTATTATGTCGAGCCGTTGAATGGGAACGAAAAAGCCTTGGGGTTCGACCTTGGATCGAACCGGAAGAGGCTTGAGGCGATAAACCGCTCACGTGATACTGGAAAGGTTATTGCTACTTCACGGGTAAAGCTTGTTCAGGAACCGGCGGATCAGTTTAGTACCCTGCTTTTCCTGCCAGTTTACAGGAATGGGGCAAGCGTCCAAACCATTAGCCAAAAACAGGCCAATCTTGAGGGTTTTATTCTTGCCGTGTTTCGTATAGGTGATTTACTCGAAAGTTCTCTTGCTTCTATCGATCCTGGAGGGGTGGATATACATATTTTCGATGAGTCCGCACAGCCGGACGAGGCATTTCTTGATTTTCATTCTTCAAGGATGCGCTCGGAGCCTGCTATCCGTATGAGCTACAACGAGGCGAAAACTATTAAAGGCGTCTTTCTTAAGGATTCTATTAATATTGGAGAGCGATCATGGCTTATTTTGGCCACTCCTACCGATACGTATATGTCTTCAGGAAAAACAAGGAAGGCCAACATAGTTTTACTCGCCGGAATAATTTTAACGATTGCTTCTTCTTTCTATATGTTCCGCACGATTAACAGGCCAAGTGACGCGGGCGTTTTTCTGGAAAAACCTCATCTCTCATACGGCATTGATACCAGCCTGCTTATAGGGGGCGTCATTCTACTGCTGGTTGGTGTGTTGTCATGGAAAGCGCTTGACGAAATAAAAGAGGAAACCAAGCGAGACTTGGGAAACAGGTTGCAAACCACCCTTAACTCTACCCAGGATGCGCTTCATCTCTGGTCAGATAACCGTATAAACGACGTAGATCGCTTTACCCAAAGGCCGGACGTTCAGGCTTTTATTCAAGATCAACTGGGCCTGTTGCATGCAGGAGAAACGTTAAAAGGAAGTAAACCGCTTTATCATTTGCGTGAAATTTTTCAGCCATTTCTTTCCAAACGCGGCTATCTCGGTTTTTTTGTGGTTTCGCACGACTTGATTAATGTTGCCTCCACGCGTGATGACAACATCGGCAAGGTTAACCTTTTGGCGGGCCGTGATGATTATCTTGACCGCATGTTCAAGGGTGAATCTTTACTTACATTACCCGTTCGTTCCGAAATTGTTTTGCCAAATGTTGAGGGCGATATGGCAAGTAACGAGCCAACCATGTTTGCAGGCGCTCCGGTTTATGGCGATTCGGGGCGGGTCATTGCTGTATTTATCATAAGGCTTGACCCCACGTTGCATTTCACCCGCATTTTTCAATCAGGGCGTAGCGGTGGTGCCGGCGACCAATACGCATTTAATAAAGATGGTGTTTTTATAACCGAAAGCAGGTTTACAGACCAGCTACGAAGGATAGGCTTGCTCAAGCAAAATGAACGTGCCAGTTTGTCTCTCTCCCTGCGCAATCCGGGCGGCAATATGCTTGAGGATTTCAGGCCGAACATCAGCCGCAAAAACCTGCCTTTTACGAAGATGGCACAAAACGCCATCTCTGGAAAATCGGGTACGGATCTTGACGGATATCTCGACTACAGGGGTGTGAAAGTAATTGGCACCTGGGTGTGGGACGATAAGCTTGGTTGCGGGCTTGCGTATGAAATCGACCGTGTGGAGGCGCTCAGTTCTTTTTACAACACGCGTACTATAGTCATAATAACGCTGGTAACTACCGTCCTTCTTTTTATAAGCCTCTCTGTTCTTCTTATAAAGCGTCAAAGGGAAACAGCCGCTTCACAGCAACGGTTTATTACCGTGTTCACCAGCGCCGCCGATGGAATTATAACTATAAACGAAACAGGCTTCATACAATGGTTTAACCCTGCGGCTGAGAAGATGTTCGGTTATGACACGGCAGGAATCGTAGGGCAGAATATTAGCCGTCTTATGCCAGAGCCTTACGCCGGCAGTCACGACGGTTATCTGAAAAACTATCTTGAAACCGGCGTAAAAAAAGTTGTGGGGTGCAGGAGAGAAGTTATTGGCAAACGGAAAGACGGGTCTACTTTTCCGCTGGCGATGGACATACAGGAAATGTGGATAGCCGGTAAACGTTATTTTACCGGTATCCTGCAAGACATTACCGAACGAAAGCAAACGGAAAAACAGCTATTGGAAGCTCGCCACACGGCGGAGTCGGTAGCTGAAAAACTACAACAAACTCTGTTGGTTTCTGAACAATTGCGCGAGGATGCCGATAAGGCAAAAGAATCGGCAGAAGAGGCGAACAGAGCTAAAAGTGAATTCCTCTCTTCGATGAGCCATGAGATCAGGACGCCAATAAACGCCATTATCGGGATGGCCGACCTTATTGGCTCTACCAAACTAACAAAGGAGCAGGCCGAGTATGTTGACATATTTAAAACAGCCGGTGGGAACCTACTCAATATTATTAATGATGTTTTAGATCTTTCCAAAATTGAGGCCGGTCATCTTGACCTGGAGATGGTTAATTTTGATCTGGATGACCTGGTTGAAAAAGCGGGAAAGATTATGGCTATCCGGGCACATGAACGGGGGCTTGAGCTAACCCATCACATCAAACCGGGAACAGCGGCTAAACTTATCGGCGATTCCGGACGTCTGCTCCAGATTTTGATAAACCTTCTTGGAAACGCTGTAAAGTTTACAGAAAAAGGTGAGATATCATTAATGGTGGAGACGCAATCCAGAACAGATGAAAGCGCAACGCTCCTGTTTACCGTGAGTGACACAGGCATAGGAATATCTGAAGATAAAAAACAGGCTATTTTCAATAGCTTCACGCAGGCCGATTCTTCCACCACTCGCAAATATGGAGGCACCGGGCTCGGGTTATCCATATCGCAAAACCTTATAAAAAAGAAAGGTGGGGAAATCTGGCTTAAGAGCGAACTTGGCAAGGGTAGCACTTTCTTTTTCACCGCCACGTTCGGGTTGCAGAGCAAGCAGGAGCGGGTTGATGAACAGCCGGAACATCTTGCGGACATTAACGGGCTTAATGTTCTGGTCGTCGATGACAACAGCACAAACCGGTTGATCCTCAAGGAAACTCTGCACAGTTGGGGAGCCCGCGCCACCCTTGTTGAGTCTGGTGCCAAAGCGCTTGAGACGCTCATGGAAGCGGTAGACAGGTCTTCGCCTTTTGACCTGTTACTGCTCGACTGGCACATGCCGAATATGGATGGGCTGGATGTCATCAAAGCTATCAAGGAGAATGGAAAGTGTGAGCAAACAACAATTGTCATGCTGACTTCAGATGATCTGGAACTGCACATTTCACAAATAGAACAACATGGGATGTCTGCCTACCTTATGAAACCGATCATGCGTTCGGCCCTGTTTAACACGATCGTCAACGCTCTGGATCGTCCTGTGGATGGGGAATCCGATCTCTCTGACGATTCCGATTCCGGGCAGTGTGCGGAAGAAGTGAGACCGCTTAATATTTTACTGGCCGAAGACGACCCTGTTAATCAGCGCGTTGCCAGAATAATGCTGGAAAAACAAAATCACCAGGTAACGACGGTGGGTAATGGCGCGCTAGCGGTAAGTGAAGCGGCCAAAGGCGTTTATGACCTTGTGTTGATGGACATCAATATGCCGATTATGGATGGTTATCAGGCTACTCGCGAAATTCGTAAAAATGAAAAGAAACAGGGAGTACACCTGCCAATCGTCGCTATGACCGCTCTCGCCTTCAGTGAGGATACAAAAAATTGTAT
>JAJRTC010000004.1 GCA_024278445.1 Nitrospirota bacterium | reverse complement strand
TGATTTGGCTATCCTCGGCGGTCAGCCTCTGCTTTATGCCAAGCATCACATGCACGGATGGGCCGAAAATGTCGAGATCCAGCAGGCCCACCTTCTTGCCGGAGCGTAAAAGGGCGCTTGCCAGATTGACGGCGACGGTCGACTTGCCAACACCCCCCTTGCCGGAAATAACAGGCACTATTCTTTTAACGCCGGGGAGTGCCCCCTTAATAAAAGGAGTGCCGTTATTACTCTCTGCAGGTGTGTTTTCATGCGGAGTGCCGCCGTAGAAGACGTGTATTTCCGCGTCACCTGCGTGAGGTGCAACCGCTTTGCGTATCTGCTCGGTCATCGCGTTTAATACGGTTTCATCCGCCGAGATCGTTCTGAGTTTAACTGAAATGGCGTTTGGTGTGACGTCAACGTCTTCAACCGCCCCGAAAGTGACGATATCCTTGGAAAACCCAGGATATAACACCTGTTTTAATGCTTCAAATATAGATTCACGTTTGTCCACAGCTTAAAATCCTTACATTATCGCTTCAACGGAGGTGACACCAGGGACCTTCTCTTTTATAGTCCTCTCTATGCCCATTTTGAGTGTCATCGTGGCAGAGGGGCAACCGGAGCAAGCACCTTGCAGGCGAACCAGCACGGTACCTTCGTCGTTTACGTCAACGAGTTCCACATTGCCACCGTCGGCTATCAGGGCCGGGCGTATCTCGTCTAAAGCGTCTTCAATTTGTTGTTTGTCAATAGCCATTATTCAAACTTCCTCCCAAGTTAATGGAAAATTTACGATTACAGTTATTTATCCTTCAGGGGTGAGCCATCCGGAATCAACTGGGATAAGTTTACACTATCACAAAAGGAAAAGTCATACCAAAATGCTCAGGTATTATCCTTTCGATGCATGACGCTAAATAAAGGTTCGCCTGTGTCAGGGAGTTTGAGAGCGAGGCCCAAGGGGCTTGCAACGCGTGAGCTTTTTTTCTGCCGTTTTTGTTTTGCACCGACGCGAAAATTATGCGAAAATATGATGTGGAAAAAAAGGAAAAACTGGTTTCATTCAGCAAATTAGGCGTTAAAAGCAATAGCCCCCTGTGGAAAAGGTGTGGTTTTATCGGTGTAAAAACAGGGCGAAAAACGGCTTGACATACAAGATATTGAGTGTAACATTAGTGGCTATACAAGATAGAGGGTTTTGTTCAAATTTCAATAGTGTGGAATAACTATAAATGGTTATAAATATATCAACGCGGGGAGGTGCCGGAATGTCGTTTCAGGATTTAAATGTTGTAGTTGAAGAGTTACCTGATTCAAACGATATAAATCCAATGGCCCTGCTTACCGAAGAAAGCGAGCTTGAGCCGCCTGAGCCTGAGAAATATCTCACCGAAAATGCTTTGCGTGTGCTGGAGCGGCGTTATCTTAAAAAAGGCGAAAATGGTGAAATTGTCGAAACAGCCTCCGGTATGTTCCGCAGGGTAGCTGAAAATCTGGCGCAGGCAGAAGCGAGATATGGCGACGCGTCCAATGTGCGTATCGCCGAAAAGGCTTTTTACAACATAATGACAAGGCTTGAGTTTTTGCCGAATTCGCCCACCCTTATGAACGCGGGGCGCGAATTGCAACAGCTCGCGGCCTGTTTTGTTCTGCCGATTGGCGATTCCATGAAGTCTATTTTCGACGCCGTTCGCGACACGGCTCTTATCCATAAAAGCGGTGGTGGCACGGGGTTTTCCTTTTCAAGGCTTCGCCCGTCCGGTAGCCGTGTTAAGTCTACTAACGGCGTGTCATCCGGCCCTATCTCTTTTATGCGTGTTTTCGACGCCGCTACGGAGTCCGTCAAACAGGGTGGTACGAGGCGTGGCGCTAACATGGGGATACTCAGGGTAGACCATCCTGATATTGAAGCTTTTATAGAGTGCAAACGCGATAACAAACAGATAAACAATTTTAATATTTCCGTCGCTTTAACCGAGCCTTTTATGAACGCGCTGGAGAAGGGCGAAGATTACGACCTGGTTAACCCTCACGACGGTACACGTGCGGGAAGGCTTTCGGCAAAAGATATCTTTAGCAAAATTGTCGGTTCCGCTTGGGGCAACGGTGACCCGGGAATCGTTTTTATCGACAGAATCAACAGGGATAACCCCACCCCTCATGTGGGTGAGATGGAGTCTACCAACCCTTGCGGTGAGCAACCTCTGCTTCCTTATGAATCCTGTAACCTGGGTTCCTTGAACCTTGTCAGGATGCTGGATAAAGAAAACAGGATCGACTGGTTAAAATTCCGACGGGTAATACACATTGCCGTCCGCCTGTTGGATAACGTTATAGATATGAATAAATATCCGATTGATGAGATCGAAAAAATGACCCGTGCAAACCGTAAAATCGGGCTTGGCGTAATGGGCTGGGCGGATATGTTAATAAGCATGGGCATCGCCTACAACTCCGACGAGGCTATTGAACTTGCCGAAAAGGTGATGAAATTCGTTGACGTCGAGAGCAAAAAAGCCTCTGCTAAACTTGCAAAAACGAGAGGGGCGTTCCCCAACTTTACAGGCTCTATTTACGATAAAGACGGCCAGCCCAAAATGCGCAACGCCACCACCACCACCATCGCGCCTACCGGAACGATAAGTATTATCGCCGGAACTTCATCTGGCGTAGAGCCGCTCTTCGCCCTTTCATATATCCGCACGGTTATGGATAACGACAAGCTGGTTGAAGTACACCCGATTTTTGAGAGGGTAGCGAAAGATCGCGGGTTCCACAGCGACGAGCTTACAGATAAAGTCGCCTATGAAGGACACATCGAAGGCATGGAAGACATTCCTGAAGATGTCCGCAAGGTGTTTGTTACGGCCCATGGCGTAACCCCTGAATGGCACGTAATGACGCAGGCGGCATTCCAGAAATATACAGACAACGCAGTTTCAAAAACCGTGAACTTCCCGTATGAGAGTACCAAAGAGGATGTGCGCGAGGTTTATGAACTTGCGTATAAGTTAGGATGCAAAGGCGTTACGATCTACCGCGACGGCTCAAGAGACGAGCAGGTTCTTGCCACCGGGTCTACATTAAACAAGAGTGACGAAACAAAAGATAACGGCGTGGCCGAGGTAGTTGCGGAACCTGTCGTGTCGCCTAAAAAACCGTTTGCGCGTCCTGACATGGTTTTTGGCTCCACCCAACGGACAAACACCGGGTGCGGCCATATGTATATAACCATTAACGAAGATGGAAACGGCTCTCCGCTGGAACTTTTCTCGTCGCTCGGCAAGGCTGGCGGATGCGCCGCATCGCAAACGGAATCTATCGGCAGGCTTGTGTCGCTCGCTTTGCGTGCCGGGGTTGACGCAGACGAAATAAGGAAACAACTTATCGGAATTTCATGCCACCAGCCTGCGTGGGACAAAGGTGCCAGAATATCTTCCTGCGCCGATGCCATCGGCAAAGCTTTGGCT
>JAJRTC010000034.1 GCA_024278445.1 Nitrospirota bacterium | reverse complement strand
CGTCTGATGCCATCTCGAACGACTGGCTAAAAGCGGGGCCGAGCGAGATAACGGTATGCGAATCTTCAGCAAGTTCCCGTAGTGCCGAAACCGCCGTTTCCGCTACTCCCTGCGAATCCTTGATAATCGGGATAACCTCCCTTTTGCTTGCAAACTCGCGGAAGGAGTTAAAGGCCAATTGTATTCCTTGAAGCATTTCTCTGCCTGCCTGGGCTCCGGCTCCGCTTCCGGAGAGAGGAAGCACGGCCCCTACCTTTAGAGGGCGCATACCCGTGTCTTCGGGAGAAACAGCTTTCAGAATCCATTTTTTATCAACTTTTACAGGGTTGAACTGTTCGTTATACCTGCCTGTGACTTTTTGGAGCGAGGCCGTGTCACCAATGCGGCGATACATTCTCATGAGTTCATGGAAGGCTATCTTCGCCGGCCATTGCCCTTTATGCTCTTCTGTTGTCAGCGATAAGGCCTGCTCGCTCATAAAATTGTGGAAAATGCGCTCCGTCCTGTTTTTTGCGGTGCGTATGAGTTGATCTGTGTCTGCCACAGCTTCACTTTTGATGTATAGCTCCGCCGCTTTTTCAAACCCGCCGTTCTGCTCCTCTATACCTGCTTTGTAAAAAAATATGTTCGCTTTTTGTGAGGTCAAACCTGCGAGCGGCAATGCTTTTTCGAAAAACTGTTCCGCCTTTTTGTTGTTTTTTAAATGGAAATTGCAGATACCAGCGTTTATAAGTGCGTCTGTGTAAACCTCTGAAACGGGGAACTTGTTTGCGACAATTTCAAAATAATGGAGAGCGTCACGGAATCTTTCAAGCTTGAACCATGAAAGCCCGATTTTAAAATAGGCGTTGTCTATTAAAGGGTCGTCAGGCCGTATTTCCCCTATAAACCGTGTAAACGCTTCGGCGGCTTTTTTGTATTGTCCGGAATTGAACAATCGTTCGGCTTTTCGGTATGCTGATGGCCCTGCTGTTTTTTCTTGGGTGGGCGCTACAACCGGAAGCTCCTCAGGCAATCTTCCTGGCTCAGGCGACGTGGCGCATGAAAACAGTGTCGGCACGAGTATCATGGTTACAGCGGCCTTGACGAATATCTCAGCAAGACGTGAGCGGGCGCGGGTGCTGGTTTTTTTCCAGGCGGCCCCTATCTCATTCGTCATCGTCGTTGTCGGAACCTCCGATGCCATATTTTGACAGTTTATATCTTAGTGAACGCAACGAAAGGTTTAAAAGCCTTGCTGTTTCTTTTTTGCTTTTATGAGCTTTTCCAAGGGCTTTTTTTATGAGCCCTTGCTCGATTGTGCATATTGTTTGCTCTAAATCTATCCCGCCATCCGGTATGTTTGCCAGATTGTCGCTTCTGCTTAAATCGGTAAAGCGGACATCATCCGGCAGGCTTTCAGCGTCTATCATGTTGCCGGTTGCAAGCACCACCGCCCGTTCTATCACATTTTCAAGCTCACGGACGTTTCCACGCCAATAATAGTTTTCAAGGAGGTTCATAGCTTCGCTCGATATAGATGTGACGTTACGGCTATCTTGTTCGGCAAATTTTTTCATGAACCGCTCGGCCAAAATCGGAATATCTTCTTTTCGCTCGCGCAATGGCGGGATGTGAAGCGTAATAATGTTCAGGCGATAATAAAGGTCTTCGCGGAATCGACCTTCTTTTATAAGCTCATCGAGTTTCTGGTTAGTGGCGGCCACCACGCGGATATCTACCTTGATGTCCTTCGATCCGCCAACCCGTCTAAACTCACGCTCTTGCAACACCCTTAACATTTTGATCTGTACGGATAGGGGCGCTTCGCCAACCTCGTCTAAAAAGAACGTACCACCATCCGCATGTTCCAAAAGGCCTTTTTTATCTGCGTTGGCACCGGTAAAGGCCCCTTTCTGATATCCGAAAAGCTCAGACTCTAATAACTGCTCAGGCATGGCCCCGCAGTTTATCGTGTGTAATGGCTTCTCCTTTCTAGGGGAGAGGTAATGCATGGCGCGGGCCACAAGCTCCTTGCCGGTTCCTGATTCTCCCGTTACGAGGACGGTTGATTTACTGCTTGCCACCTTGCGGATAAGGCTGAAAAGGGCCAGCATTTTTTCTGATTTGCCCATGAGGTCGCCTATGTTGTATGGCTGGGCAAGTTCGTCTTTCAAACGGCGAAGTTCTGCCTTGTCGCTTCGTCTTTCTAACGCCTTGCCAATTGTCAGCTTTATTTCATCCACCTGGAAAGGCTTGGTGATGTAATCATAAGCCCCTGTTTTTATGGCTTGTACCGCTGTGTCGGTAGAGGCGAAGGCGGTGATAATCAGCACAGGTACGTCAGGGTTTTTCTCTGTTGAATGTTTTAGAACGGCCATTCCGCCTGCCACGGGCATATTCATGTCTGTAATAACAAGGTCAACCTCGTCATTATCCAGCATGGCGATGGCGGTTTCGGCGGAGTTTGCGGTTATTACTTCATATCCTTCCCTCGTAAGCATGATTTCCAAAAATTCCGTCATGCTCTTTTCGTCGTCTGCAACCAGTATTTTAAACATTTAACTCCAAGTTAAATATGGTGTTTCGCAAAATAAAGCTTCGCCATGATTTTGTAAGAAGCTATAAGGTTACGCCAAATAAAAACACAATGTTAGCCCATTTAAATAATGGCGGCAAATTATTTACATGCGCCGGTATCCGTTATATCCTGTTATGCGTGGAGGCTAATCTTTAGCCCCCGATTAATCATAGAGAGGCAAGCTGTTAAAGGTGACCACTGCTACGGTCGAGAATTTTAGCGCGATGGTTGTGGACGACGAGGCTTCTGTCCGTAAAGTGGTTAAAAAAGTCTTCACAAGCTTGGCTCTTGACGTCGATGAAGCTGAAGACGGTTTAGTCGCCCTTGGGAAACTCGAAGAAAAAACATACGACCTTGTTATCACAGATATCAAAATGCCAAAGATGGATGGCATGAAACTGCTTGAGAAAATAATCTTCGATTACCCCTATACCGATGTGATGGTTATGACGGCATACTCTACAGATTATACATATGTAGACGTTGTTAGCGGTGG
Source organism: Nitrospirota bacterium (assembly GCA_024278445.1). Lineage (GTDB taxonomy): Bacteria > Nitrospinota_A > UBA7883 > UBA7883 > JAJRTC01 > JAJRTC01. The sequence continues at coordinate 6,547 of JAJRTC010000034.1, read as the reverse complement.
CGCGATGGATTTTATCGTAAAACCATTTTCCACCAATGAGCTTAAGGCTAAAATATATCGCATTGCAAGGGAGCGTAAGCTTATAAACGAGCTTAAGGAGAGCAACATAAAACTTGAAGCGACGTATAAAGAAATTCTGGCGCTCAAAGATGATGAAGAACTGCGATGCCGTAAGATAAACTATGAAAAGGAGCTTTTGTTAGAAGAACTTGAGAAACTTCGCTCCTCTGAAAAGTAGCTTTCCTTTTTTCCTGAACAGGGTTGTTACGCTCCTCCTTCCACTTTTTCTGGTTGCATGTTCCGGCATGGTTCAGGTGAAAATAGATGTTGTAGACCAGAGGACAGCGCTTGAAAACCAGGTACTTGGAAGTTACGAGGAGCTAAGTTCCGGCACGCTTCTTTTGGCGTCTGTGCGGTCGATAGATTCAGAAGGGCGCCTTGTGCCGGCCCCTCCGATGCCAGACGGAAAAAGAGTGGCCGTTCGGGCGATGCTAAGGTCGCAATATAATAGCGACGACATAACAAAATTCAAAGCCGAAAACGTGTTTGGTGAAACAAACAAAGGTTACCTGTCGTTTTTTGAAACGGAAAAAATAAAAACGGATACCAAAGCTGAACGTCTTGCCAAAGAGGTTATGGAAGAAGAGAATAAGGACAGGAAAACCATATACACGCGTATTTTAAAAACAAGCGAAGCTTTAGGCGAAGGGGATATGTCGCAGGTAGAAGCTATCATGGCGGGGCTAAACCGCGATGCGGCAAAACCGGGCGAACTGATTCAGGCAGATTCCGGAAAGTGGAGCAAGAAATGAAAGGCGCGGTTAAGGGTTTCGTTTTTTCATGAATAAAATCCTTTTTTTTGTCATCGTGTTTTTGCCGGTTTTAACGGCACCATGCATGGCGATGACCACGGCAGAAACTCCTGAAAGAATAACAAGCCATCCGGCTGAAGATTATGCGCCGGACGTATCGCCTGACGGCAAACTGCTTGTGTTCGTTTCAAACAGGGGAGGGGCTTCTAACCTCTGGGTCAGGACGATAGACGGCCCGGAAATCCAAAGCCCTGTTCGTCTTACAGATTCTGTCGCAGGTGATAAAAACCCACGCTTCTCACCTGATGGAAAATATGTTGTGTATGTGTCCACAGGTTCTGACGCCGAGGGGGATATCTACATAGTCAAGACACCTGGTTTGGCTGATGTAGCGGAGTATAAACCTTTGCCTAGGCGTTTGACCGATATCTCCACGGCTGATGGAGAACCGGTTTTTACCGCAGATGGAAAATCTATCATATTCACATCCAGAGATAAAAAGGGTGGGGCCGAAAATTTGTGGGAGTTGAATCTTACCTCGCAAACGCGCAAACAGCTAACCGAGAAAGGTGGCAGTAATGCGGCCATATCGCCGGATGGAATAAAGCTTGCGTATGTGGTAACGAAGCGATCCGGGAATGGCGTTCTTTTTACCATGGATATTGCGACAGGGCGCAAAAAGATGCTTACGACCGGGAAATGGGCCGATTCCTATCCTGCGTTTATGGGGAACTCCAAAATAGTTTTTACGCGTTACCAGGACGATACCAATAAAGACGGTGAGGTGACGGTTGACGACAACCCCTCTCTCTATACTATCGACCTGAGCCGTGGCAACATGCCACCGGTTCCGCTTACATCGCAAGATAGCTACGACCTTTTTCCGGTATTTAACAAAGGGTTTGTTTACTACTCTTCAAAACGTGGTTCGTCTGTAGACGTGTTGCGAATTCCTGAAGGAGGGCAGGTGGCGGTTTTGGGGTCGCTTGAAAAAGATATGGCAAGGGCCAGGGCGTTTGAACGGTTTTATGTTGCAAACCCCGCTATGCCTGTTTTGGCGTGGCGAGTGGCATGGGCAGGGAATGCTGATAGCGATAATGAAAGTGCGCTAGCAGAATGTCTTTTTCGCTTGTCACACCTTATAGAAAAATCAGGCGGAGATAAAATGGCTCTGCTGGATTTTAAAAAACTTGTAAAACTTTATCCTGATGAACGTTTGTGGCGCGGCCTTGCTTTGATTGAAATTGCGTTGATCGAGGGCCAATTAAACGAGGTGCAACCTTTAAAAACCGTACGGGAACTTGAAAAAATAGCGGTGGAGTATAAGGATGTCCGGCAGGTAGTGGCGAAGGCCAGGATTGAGGCTGGCACGTTAAACGTTGTTGCCGGAAAACTCTCTGCGGCACTAAAACTTTTCCGTGGTGTCGTGGATGAATTTGCAGACCTGAAACCGTTTGCCGCCGAGGCTGGATATAAAAGAAACGGAGTATATCTTTTTTCAGGGAATAGCGACAAGCTGGTCAAGGTTTATCTTGATGTCATTCAAAATTTTCCTGATGAAAAAGAATGGGTTGAAAAATCTATGGCTGGTGTGTTGAGCCTGGCCGAAGTAAAAGGTAACGCAAAAAACTCAATAGCAAACCTGAACGCTCTCATTGAGAAATATAAAAATATTCCTGCCCTTGCCGCAACTGCCATGAACAGGATTGCGGAAATTTATTATGAGGATAACGAACTCATGCGTGCCCACGAGGTGTATCGGCTCACCACGTCCCGTTTTCCAAATGAACCACGTGCAAAACACCACGCCATGTTTCGTGTTGCGGAAATATTGGCAGAAGAAGAGCGTTATGAGAAATCGCTCTTGATGTACAAAAATATAGCAAGCGAAACGGCCGGTGAAAAAGAGCTTTATACAAAAAGCCGCGAAGGCTTTATCAACAAGGCGCTGGATAAAGGAGCGCGCGAACTATCGCAGGGTGACGTTCGCTTGGCGTTAAAAACATTTCTCTCCGTTATAACTTTTGACCCCAGCGTAACGGAGGCGCATCGCGGGGTTATACGGTGCAGGGTTGCGCTTAAAGAAACCGAAAAGGCCGTGGCCCACTATAAAGCGTTGGTTACTGCTTCTCCTGCTAATAGCACCTATCTTTATTCGCTGGGGCTTGCGTTAACTTATCGTGAGCCATCAGGCTTAGGTGATGCGTTAGAGCGTATAAAATCTGCCATAGCGATAGACAGGAGCAACCCCTGGTATCACCAAACGCTGGGGTGGATATATGAACAGAAAGAGATAAGGGGTGATAAAGGGCCGTTCGCCGAGCTTGCCCTGCAGGAATATGGCTATGCGTTAGGGCTAACAGACCCGCAAAAGTTTCCACAACGGGTAGCTGATCTTAACCTGAACCTTGGCAACATAAATTATCTTTTGCAAAACAATGCGGATGCGCTGAATCATTATCGTGCGAGGGCTTTTTATCGTGGCGCAAAATTAAAAACTCCTGCTGTGGAAGCGTTATATCAAAAAAGGTGGGGGGAGGTTGAATACAGGCTTGGTTCGGACGATGAGGCGTTATTACATTTTAAAGAGGCGCTCAAATTTGTTCCTTCTGAGGATACTGTGTTCCGGATAGAGCTTCTGGAGCGGATGGGGCTTGCAAACCAGTCTGCCGGAAATTGGGGCGAGGCTGTAAAAAACTTTTCAGAAAGCTTAAAAGCGCGTCGCTCGATAGGTGCTCTTGAGAACGAGACCGTGATATTGCGTAATATCGCCAACAATCTTTATTTTTTAAGCCGCGACGACGGTAAGGCGCGTGATCCTGAAAAACTTAGAGAGGCGTTAAAATTCTATCATGAAGGCGAGATAGCTTTAAAGGGGTATCGTGAAAAGAAAAAAAGTGAAAGTTCGGCGCTTTTGTCTATAAAAATAAAAACTGGTGCCGACGGAGTTAAAGGTGCGTCTGAAGGGTTTGGAGAAGCGGGCGAGCGACGACTTATCTTTCACCATATCGGAAAAATATATGGTGACCTGGGCGACTATGGCAAGGCTGTAGAATATTTTGAGAAAAAACTTGAGTTGTCACCCTCAGGTTTATCGCTGTTAGGAAGTACGGCCGTGATAGCGGAAAAAGCCCTTATCTTAAACCAGTTGGGGGTTTATCTTGCAAAGCTTGGGCGGGCTGATAAAGCTCTTGAGCGTTTTGTCGAGTCTTTAAAATTGTGCATGCAACTTGAGAACGCGACTGGTTTGATTGTTAACACAGATGACATCGCGCGGCTTTTGTTAGATGCGTTCAACGATATTTTAAGCGTGCGCAAAAGCAAAACTGCAATGTTAGGTCGGCAGGCGCTTGAACTGGCGGCGAAAGATTCTGCCGTGGATAGTAAAGCGCTAAGTGAGGCACAACTTCATTTGGGCCAGCTTTTTTACAGGCTTTTCGTTGATGGGCTGGAAACTCTTGATGAAGGTGATGTAAAAGATCGTGCGAGTAACTTTGCGAAGGTTGCAGGTTATAGCATGTCGGCAGAGGCGCTTTATAGCGCGAGTGAAAGCCTGGCCGCGATAATGAATTTAGCTTTGCTTGCACACGCTCAAGGCGACACCAAACAGGCGTTGAGACAACTTGACCGTGCGGAAAAAATAGCGCACACGAACCTTGATTACGATGCTTTATGGAAAGCCCGGTTTTTGAAATTTACGATGAACCCGTCTCGCTTTAAAAGCGAGTTGGGGGAGATCGCAAAAGTGTTGAAGCAGGTTCCTGTTGACGTTGCTTTAGGTGACGATGTGAAGATGGAGCTTGCGATGATACGGGCTCTTTACAACGAGCTTGCAAAACAGGCGCAAGATGATATTGAGGCGCTCTCCTTTCTTGAACGTGGCAGGCAAATTGTTTTAAAGCGTAGTTTGTTTGGAATGCCGGCGGTTTGGGAAGGGGCGGATACCGGAGGATTTGATATAGATTCGGTTGCAGTTTCATTGGCCGAAGACGAAACAGCTGTTGCATTGTGGAACTCAGGCGATAAGTTTAAGGCATTCGTTGTTTTGCCAGATGGCTTTGTTGCCCAAAAAGTTAATGGACATGAGGGTTTTATAAACTTTATAACCGAAAAACTTCCACAAAAAACGAAAATATTTTTTGTGACAGACAAGCCGTTTTCTGATCTCTTAGCTTTGAAACTGGCAGAAAAATATTCTGTCGCCTCGGTTCCATCCTTTGCTCTTATACCGGTTTTTAAAGAAAAACGAAGTGTTAACGATTTTAGGCTGGTGGCATTTTCAGAAGAAATAAAAACGCTGGATAATGCCTCGGAACTTTTCACAAGTGTAAAGTTTGTGCTAGGGGATAGGGCGATGGAGGCGATAGGCAACGAAGCTATAAAGTTTGCAGGGGTCTTGATGTTTGGCACTGCACCAGATATTTCTAAAAACCTGGCCGATGTGCGGTTCTCCATCAATTCCCATGGCACCGCCCCAATGTGGCTTGCCATGAAAAATATCATAGACGCAGGCGCTGAAGGTTCCTTGATAGTTACGCCACCTTTTACAACAAGGAATGGGCGTGATTGGGAGAGTGGCCTGCAAGTGATGGCCTTAATGGCAGGGTTCCCTTCGTGGGTTATAGCTCCGGCTGATAAAAAAGAGCGTGAACCATTTTTACGGGAACTTCTTTTGAGCTTTCGTGGCGTTGGTGACAAAAAATGGCCTGCACCCTGCATGGACTCTTCAAAAGGTAAAACGCGTCTTGCCGGGGCTTTCGGGTTCTCACTTGAAGACAAAGCTTACAGGGCAAAGGAAGTTTACACAGATAAAATTAAAGCCGGCGTGGCGGCATTTAAAACGGGTGATTTCACTTCATCGGCAGGCTACCTTGAGGACGCGCTTATGTACACGCGGTCGGCTCACGTTAAAAAATATGAAGCGCTTTTGCTCGATAGATTGGCGGAAGCGGAATCTCGTCTTGGCAGGTTCGATTCTGCGTTAAAACGGCAAAAGCAGTTAAACGAAATATATCGCAAAAGTGGTGATGAAATAAAACTTGCAAACTCGCTTATGCTAACAGGCGTTTTACAGTCTCGCACAGGCAAACATGAATCAGCGCTGAAAAATATGAACATGGCGCTTGAAATTTTTCGCAAGGAGAAAGCGCTTGATAAAGTCGCCGACGCATTATCCAAGCTTGGCATCGCAGAAGAAAGTTTTACCCGATACGGCAGGGCGCTTTCCGCCTATTCTGCGGCACTTGACGCAAGGATGAAAACCGGTGCCAAACTGCGAGGGGCAAGGGAGCTTATGCGGATGGGGCGAATCTATCACCTTCGTATGAATAAATATGGCGAAGCTCGAAAAGTTTATAAAGAGGCACTTGAAATTTTTAAAGCGGAAAATAGCGAAGCCATGACCATGCGTGCGCTTATAGATTTGGGGGCGGTTGAAGAGGACGCTGGCAACCTTTCTGCGGCGGAGAACATATTCCTTCAAGTTTTATCAAAGGCGCGGGCCGATGAAAACAGAAACACGGAAGCTTTGGTTGTGTTTCATCTGGCTAACATAAGCTGGTTCCGTGGCGAGTATGAAGACGCTATCCAGAACGCCCGCAATTCTGCACGTTTGGCCGAGGTGGCTGAAAATAAAAAATTAAAAATTATGGCCCTGAACACTATCGGGCTTATTTACATTACGTTAAACGACTATCCAAAGGCGTTGCAGAACCTTGAAACCTCGCTCGCTCTTG
>JAJRTC010000033.1 GCA_024278445.1 Nitrospirota bacterium | reverse complement strand
TCATTACTGCAAGCGCAAGCAGGGCCACCTTGTCGCTTAGAAGTTTTTCACCCGAAAGCCGCGTGTATAACAAGCTCCAGCCTGCCATCACACCAAAGGTGTTGGTGAATTGTAATACATGCCCGCCTCCCCAGAAAAGAATCTCATAATAAAGCCTTGGGTCAATTTCTGTCTCTGAAAAGGGGCCAAGCTTGCTTTTGGCTATTGCCATGCATAACACACCTATTGCAAGGGATAGCCCCGCCCCGGCCAAAGAACCGTAGACGGCCAGAGGATATTTGGCACCACGCGTTATTAACGCTTTTACAAGGGTTGGCGTCCGCAATGCTACTCCCATAGTGGCAAAGCCAAAGAAAACGGCAAGCCCGGTAAAGTATAAGTCTCTGTTTAAAGTTGGGACGTAGTTATTTAACTGAGGCCATGCAGGGCCGGTAAAAGGGGTCGCCACAACGAATACCACGCCTAACAGGGCGCAGGCCGCCATTGCCCTGTCTATAAGCCCTGTGGGGTGGTCTGCCGTTACGTTATAGATGACAAACAGTATGAACGCTAAAAACCATATAACGATGGAGAGAACTACATGCGTCACCAGCGCGGTGTAGAAAAAATCTTGCTCCGTAAAAAGCAGGTTAAAGCCCGGCGCACGGCTCAAGACGATAAGAAAGGCATATCCGCCCATGCAAGCCATTGAGATGATGGCTACGCTGAGCCATCCTGCCGAAGCATCTTTTATATTAAAACCCATTGACATATAAGGATATAAACGAAAAACAGTATATTTAAAGCAGGCTCGCCGCATAAGGGGAATTGAGCCCGCCCCCAATTAATTAACCATAAGGCAACAATGATACCATAACCTTCAACATCAATTAAACGAAGTTGATTAAGAGTGATGTGGATATTTGGCGCATGAGTTTTTTTCGACCTTGTAAAACGGACATAATGTTTTCATAATAAGGGCATGGAGAAGCGAGGATCGGGCCATGAAAGTTTTTCGGCCAAAAAGAATTTAGCAGGTCGCGTCAGGAACGGTGACTTTACCTACCCGTTCGGCGCGTACCCTGAGGACGGCGTGCCACAGCTTGTCGGATACGATTCCAAGTATCTGAGAGGGGAGGGGTGCTTTTTTTATCAGATAGCGGTTTCTCATGAGCGTATCGTTCCCTCGTTCATGTCGCTTCTCAAACTTCTTCCTGAAGAAGCGCGGCTTGTAGTCAAAGTTCACTCAGGTGACTACTATCGTGATTTCGATACCTATATAAGCGCCGAGCTTGTAGACAGGGAAGAAATGATCGACTTTATGCAAAGCTGGGAAGACGTTGTTTTTGACGACGGCTTTTTTGGAATAGGGCTCTTTTCAGACAGCGAGTCTATCGAAATTTTTTTAGATGAGCATAAGACGATACACATTTATCATCACGACCCTGACCTTATGGAAAAAATCCTTGAGGATATGAAAGTTCCGTTTGTTATGGATTTAAAATTCTTCTGGGATTCTCCCCATTATCACGAGCCATTGCCGCTTGAGGGGGAAACCAGCGATGGAGACTATCTTACCGCGTTCGAAGACCTTGCTGATAGATACGAGCTTTTTATCGATGACGACGAAGACGAAAATAATGATGACGAGGGCGCACCTTTGGGCATTACCTGTTGGCGGGTGGATATAAGAGGTTATAAACCCGAAACTCCTGAGGTTGTAATTCCGCAGGGTTTTTATTCCACCGTATACCTTAACGCGGAATCGAGAAAAGAAGCCGTGGAGCTTGTGGAAGAATATCTTGGCTCTCGCAACGAAGAAGTCGACCTTTACCTCCAGATAGCAAGAATTCCCAAGGAGCTTTTGACGACGGAAACTGTCCGTCGCAACCCTGACGCCGTGAGGGACGAGCCTTGCGTCTGGTATGAATCTGAGCGAATTTCTTTCGATTTCGGTAAGGGTGGCGAGGGTTAATCTTTTTCGTAACGCTCCTCCTTTAACCGACCATTTCCCCTATTCCGACGCAACGCCCATAAGGGGACTTATCAAAATTTGGTTTCTGCTGTAAACATATGAAGCTCCCTCTTGCCCTGTTCGCAAAAGTAAATGGTATTATCCTGATATGGACAGGCTTGTCGCAAAAGTAAAATCGTCGATTCTAAAGCGAGGTATGATCCCGAAGGGGGCACTCGTGTGCGTGGCCGTTTCCGGCGGGCCAGATTCCACCGCCCTGTTAGCACTGCTTTTAAAATTGCGGGAGAGCCTTGGAATAACCGTGAAAGCGTGCCACTTCGATCACGCATTCAGGAGTGGGTCTGAACGCGACGCAGAGACTGCACGAAGGCAGGCTAAAAGCCTTGGCGTAGAAATAGTTTTCGAGCGCAACAAAAATGGCAAACCTCAAAAATCGATTCAGGATACGGCGCGTAGAATGCGCTACGGTTTTTTTGAACGTCTGCTCGATTCCGGATATGCAGATTTAATCGCTACGGGCCATACGTTGGATGACTGCGTTGAGACTTCCGTTATGTGGATGCTTCGTGGTGCCGGGCCAACCGCGTTTGGCGGAATTTCTGCGGTCAGGGGTAAATATGTGCGTCCGCTTATAGACGTGAGTAAGGGTGAAATTCTGAATTGGCTCGGTGAAAGAAAAATAGAGTTTTGCGAAGACCCGACCAACGCCACAGACGACTACTTGCGGAACAGGGTAAGGCATCATGTTATTCCGGCTATGGAGCGGGAGGCGCCCGGTGCTGTTCGCGCAATTTCACGGCTTACTCATCTCGTTGAAAGCCAGGGAGAGGTAGTTGACGCAATCGCACTTGAGAAGATGACGGGACTTATAACAAAACCTGCGCGGAGTGGCGGATTCGTTCTTGATTTTCCGCTTCTTGCAAACGAGCCTGTGGCTCTGCGTTTTTCTATCTACAGGGCCGCGTTAAAAATGGCTGGGCTTGATATCATAAAGCTTCAGATGACACATGTTGAGTCTATCGATAATCTTCTGGTTAAAGTGGGCCTTGGTAAAAAAAGTGTTGATCTTCCAGGAGGGTATATGGCGAGGCTCGACCATGACGGGCTATTTTTGGGATTGGCTTCTGAAACAGAAAAATTTCCGACAACGAAATTTTCCTGTCCGTTGGAGGTCAAGGTTGGCGATATGGCTCTGCTTGTTGCTTTATGCAGTGGCGAGGCGCATGAGGGAGCTGTTTTCGATATTGCCAAGATCGCTGATAATTTCATATTTCGCTCACGCATACCGGGTGACTTTCTGCGGCTCAAAAATGTAAAGGGCAGGAAAACTTTAAAGACCTTCCTGATCGACCGCAAGGTTCCGTCAGGAACAAGGAGTGCAATGCCCGTTTTGGCCAACGGTTCCGAAATTTTGTGGGTTCCCGGTCTTTTCCTGTCTCCCTCCATAGCGGCGAACGGATGCACGGTTAACACGGCTTCCCTTAAGTGGATCTAGTTTACTCAAGTAATCACTTCATCTGTTTTTGCCATGCAACTAGCTTTTAGAAACCCCCTAAAGCAGGGTAGGATTTACAACATATTCCGTGGTGGAACGGAGTTTCTCGGCGAGTGAGATGCAAATTCTTTTGTAGATTTTGCTTTTGGTCGGTTGCGGCAGAGTTTCAATTGCGTTGTTATTAATCTCGAAAATGTAGCATTCATCTCCTGCAAGGATGGTTGCGCTTCTGAATGTGTCAAGCAGTAGGCCGATTTCACCAAAACAATCTCCCTTGTCCAGATACCAGAGATCTTTTTTCCTTTTTTCTTCGTCTTCTTTTATAAGTTTTACTTTGCCTTTTAGTACCACGAAAAATTTGCGGTCTTCATCTCTCTCCCTGATTATATATTCGTGAAAACCATATCTTGTCACTGTTCCGGCTTCCAGTAACTCAATTATGTCGTCGTCGTTTAGCATGTCAAAGAAGGCAACGCCCTTTAACAGCGCTGTCCATATTTCCGGGTTATATGATTTCATGTTTTTTTGAAAGTTTTTTAGAAGTGGTCTGGGCTTATGATTGATTGTGTTGTTTCTTTTAGTCTTTCGGCAAGGGACAGGGCGAACTGGCGATATAACATTCCTTTGGTATCGGTTGGCAGGTTATCGACGTTCTCCGAGGTTATTTTAAAAATATAGCTTGCCTCGGCGGCAAGGGCTGTGGCCGTTCTTTTGTCGTGCAAAATCAGCCCCATTTCGCCAAAACATTCGCCGGCTCCCATTGTTGCAAGTTCCTTTTTTTGGCTCATTGCCCCCTGCTTCAAGAGTTTTACGGATCCTCTGAGAATGACAAAAAACGAGTAGTCGGTCTCCTCTTCCTTAAAGATATATTCGTGCAGTTTGTAACGATAGATTGTTCCGGCGTCCAGCAGGTGTCTTACGTCTTCTACAGAAAACGGCTTGAAAAATTTCACCTCGTGCAATAACGCCGTGTATTTTTCCGCTTCGTGTTCTTTAATTCCCATTGTAAAAGTTTGCGCCTTTTTATGCCTTTATAGTTCAAACTTTTCAAGTGATCTGGCACCAATCTTTAAAGGTACCCAAACCATGATTGCCGTAACAAGCGTTAGCACGCCAAAATAAAACCAGGCGTCAGATTCTAAAAGCCCCGCTAACAAAAGCGTGTTGCGCAGGTATACATATACCGGCCCGGCCACAAGGCTTACGCATAAGCCGATGTATGCCATTGATATTATCATGTAGGTTATCGCTCCGGAAGTGGTGGCAACTTCCGCTACGTTTTCAAAATCAAATTTGGGGTAAATTGCGCCCAGGCCAACCCCTAGCCCAGTGACACCGGTTGTTATCGCCGCAATGGTGCCGGCGGAGACGGCCATGACGTAGCTATCCACCCCAAGGAGCAGGTTAGAGGCTATTACTAGTGTTTCTGCCAAAATAAGCAAAGGAAAAAAGTACATGAAAAACTTGGCCCACAGGAACCTGCCAAAATCGACAGGAGCTGTTTTGATGGCCCAGAACGAACGGCCCTCCATGCTGGTAGACGCAAAAACAAACCTTGCCGCCACGGCGGATAACACGACTCCGGCTAGGCCGATGTTCATAACCGATATCAGGTTTTTAAGGTAGATCGTGTCAAGCGGGAGGTTTCTTATATTGAAAATGTAAACCACCACCAATGCTCCGAGCATGAAAAGCTGTGACCATTGCGCCGTGTCCCGAAAGAAAAGTTTTGAGTCCTTTAAAAAAAACGCCT
>JAJRTC010000032.1 GCA_024278445.1 Nitrospirota bacterium | reverse complement strand
TAAAAAAAAATCTGCGTCATTACTCTGAACATATGACACGCGAACAAGGCGTTTAGCCATTATGTGGCTAATAAAATATTATATGGCCAAATTTGAATCTGCTTACCACACAAAAGCCATACTGAGCATATTTCCACATATTGTTTCAAATTACAACACTTTAGGTGTCGTTAATAATGCCAGCCAGTATTAATAATATATATACTTTTTTGCACTAAAAAGCAACAAAGTTCGTTCTGAACCGGGTCTTTTGATGTTCAGCAATTCAGGGACGACAAGCAGAAAGGAACAATATTAAGGCAAGATGAACACGAAAAAGAAAAAACCTCAGGCCTGCACGCTAAGCCTGATCGACGAATTTTGCATAACGTCAAAATGTGAAATGCTGGTCTCAACCAGCCAGGAAAATATAAACACCCCGCCATCATACAAATGCAAGCTTACAAAAGGTCTTGAAGGGGCAAACGGCTTGCTTAGCATTTATCAGGAAAGCGGGATGTCTGCGCTTTTAGCAAAAGCCCAAAACATGCCTATGCAAAACATGCAACTTGCACTTACGGCGGCTATCATAAAACTTACCCTGTGCAAAGAAGGTGAGTGTGAGCCTCCTCAAAAACCGTGAGCCCCCCCTCACTCAGCTAAAAACTTATTCGGCAATATCTTTTATAACGTACACAGGCTTGTTTTGAGATTCATGATAGGTGCGTGACTGCATCTCCGCCAAACGCCCCATAGAGATAAACTGAACCCCTATAAGTATAAGTAAAACAGCAAGCAGTAGCACAGGCCTGTTAGAGAGCGGAATATCAAAAAACAGCCGTTGAACAGACAACCAAAGCGCTAGAAGAAAACCGAAAGCGCCGGAAATAAAACCCATAAGCCCGAATATCTGTATTGGCCTTGTGGAGTATGTAAGCAGGAATTTGACGGTTAAAAGATCCAGCATCACACGCACGGTGCGCCCTATCCCGTATTTCGACACGCCTGCCACCCTCGGCCTGTGGTTTACTTTCATCTCTGCCACGCGTATCCCCATCCACGAGGCGATCGCCGGAATAAACCTGTGCATCTCGCCATAAAGTTTTATATTTTTAACAATGTCGTAACGGAAAGCCTTTAACGAACAGCCATAATCGTGAAGGTGTACGTTTGTTGTCATCGATATTATCTTGTTGGCAATCATGGAAGGTAAACGACGCGAAATGAATTTATCTTTCCTGTCGTAACGCCACCCGGCTACGATGTCATAATCTTCATCCTCAAGTTTTTTTACAAGCGCTGGAATATCGGCAGGGTCGTTTTGAAGGTCTGCGTCTATAGTTAGAATAATATCACCTTTTGCATAATCAAACCCTGCGGCAAACGCCGCCGTCTGCCCGAAGTTACCGCGAAGACGCACAATTTTTACGCGCGGATCCTTATTATGCAGTGCTATAAGCTTCTCGTGCGAGCCATCGGTGGAACCATCGTCTACAAGCACTATCTCAAACCCACCATCAAGCTTGTCCATAACAGGAACAGCTTCCTCAACGAAACGATCGAGGTTATCCACCTCGTTATAAACAGGTGCCACCAACGAAAACTTTGGAACTGTTGTCATTATCTTTCTCAAATTAGTTAGGCGTTCGATTTTACTTCATCAATATAAAAGGGGCAAGTTTCCATCCAAAAGGATTTCATGGCTCATGGTAGCGTATTTTTGTTATTCCCAGAGAACAACCTACACCTGACAGCGCAATGAAAAGTTGCTTTTGTGCTATATGAGTTTATAATCATCTGTTCATTCCGCTCAAGGGATGCCGAAGTGGCGGAACTGGTAGACGCGCATGATTCAGGTTCATGTGCCCTTACGGGTGTGGGGGTTCGAGTCCCCCCTTCGGCACCATTTTAGTTGCACTGCCGTCAGATATGAAACCCCCTTTAACAATGAAAAAACCGCACTGCCATCAGACACGAAACCCACTTTAACAATGAAAAAACCGCACTGCCGTCAGACACGAAACCCACTTTAACAATGAAAAAACCGCACTGCCGTCAGACACGAAACCCACTTTAACAATGAAAAAACCGCACTGCCGTCAGAAAAAACCTCTGTTTTTTATCGCTTTTTTAGCCTTGTCACTGCTTTGCGGCCCGGCGTTTGCCACGCCTGACCATGCCGAGAAAACCAGGCAAGGTTGCATAATCTGCCATGAGGCAGAAGAAGGAGAAACACTAAGCGACAGGGGTCTCTCCTATCTTTTCTCAGGCTATACATGGCCTCCTCCTGAAAATGCAAAGGCCTTCCTGAACATAAAAAACCCGCTACGCTCAATTATCGGTTTTTTTCATATCCTGTTCGCCATAACCTGGTTCGGAACGATCATTTACGTCCACATAATCCTCAAACCGGCATACGCTTCAAGTGGCTTGCCAAAAAGCGAGGTCAGGCTTGGGGTGGTTTCAATGGGGGTTCTTGGCATAACAGGAGCGTTGCTTACGTTATCGAGAATAAACGGGCTGGACGTTTTGTTTGATACCAGATGGGGCATCCTTTTGTTAATCAAAATTGCCTTTTACCTGTTTCTGGTTTCCTCTGCTGTTTTTGTTCTCACATATATAAAGCCACGCCTTCTGATAAAAGAAAAGGCAACGGGAAAACCGGCAAATGGAGTTTATAATGCGCAGACTTTGGAAGTCTTTGACGGTAAAAGCGGGAATCCCGCCTATATCGCCTATAAAGGCCAAGTGCATGACCTTTCCGGTCTTGCAAAATGGAAAGGCGGGATTCATTTTAAACACTTGGCAGGCAAAGACTTAACAGAAGAGCTTAAAAGAGCGCCACACGGAGCGGAAAAGCTTGAAAACCTTAAAGTTATGGGGTCATATGACCCGCTTGTAGCCGCCCAAAAAACTTTTGCGCAAAAACTTTTCTATTTTTTAGCATACATAAACCTTGCGGTCGTATTTGTCACCCTTTTCGTTATCGCCATGTGGCGCTGGGGAATATAGATCGCCCCTTACGCCTTTTGGGAAATATCAGGCCCGTTAAGTATATTTCTTTCCCATCGCCCCTTCTGTGTAATAGAATGGACTAAATTAAATTTTAAGATTGAAAGGCTCCTGCATGAAATATATCAAACAAACTATATTACTTCTTGCAGTCGCAGTTTTATCTCCGGTCATGGCTTTTGCCGCTGAAGTTCAAGAAAGCCAACCTGAGGCTGAGGTGCTTGAAATAATGGAGCTTATTCACGCTTTCTACGAAAATAACGCAGAAAAATTTTGGGAAATAACATCCAAATTTGAACATCCTCAATACGGCAGTCTTGTCGAGGTGCAGGAGATGATGGCAGAACGCAAAGGTGAGGTAGACCTTCCCCTTGCGATTGACGGAATCCCCGTAATGGGTAAGGCCAATACGTTAAGGGAAGAGCTAGGAGAAATAACTTACCGTGCAGAAAACGCAGGCGATGACGCCGGAACAGTGATGTATTCCTTCACTGCGTGGGTGAACAGAGTCATCGATTTCGTATACGATGGCGGCAGGCAGGAGGTTACACGCAAAATTGTTCTCAAGGCATATGTACAGGTGAAAGGCGGAAAATTCATAACCATCTACAGCAACGAAACAGAGATGGAAAAATCATACAAAAGACTTTTCGCCGAAAAAGAAAAAACCGAGCATAAGCAAAAGTACGCTAAGCAGAACGACTAAAACAACCGGTTGACCATACCTTTATAAAAGCGCCTCCTCCTTTATAGCGTCGTAATAAAGTCTTTCCGTTACAGCGAACAACGGGGCTCACTTGCCTCGTCGGCCTGCAAACACCCCCTTACCGGCCATTTGGCGTTTTCTTTTTCTCTCAAAGCTGGGAAAATTTATCATAAATTTTTCCTAAAATTGAGACAATAGCACTTTTTGCCTATAATTAAACCAGCAAAAACAACCACATGCAATCCAAGAGAATCGGCGCGGAAATTGCAGAACGACTTAAGGTAAGGGTTTTTTGAAAGGTTTTTATGTTTAAGTTTACCTCGGCCAAACAAAAGGATGAGAGCACTCATAGCCACACCTTTAACTTAACCTGCCCAAAACATGGCGCAATGTGGATTGCGCTATTTTTGATTATGGTTGCAGGCTCTGCACAAGCGCAGTGGGACCCTAACACCAAAGCGAGCAACTCCGGGAGCATTACAAACACTCGCCACAACCTGACCATGTCATACAACTCCAACGCCTCGGTTATGGATTTGTCCCGGAACGATTATGGCGAGGTATGCGTATATTGCCACACTCCTCACGGATCAAGCGGCACGGTTGGTGCT
>JAJRTC010000031.1 GCA_024278445.1 Nitrospirota bacterium | reverse complement strand
TTTAGACAAACTTCCGTTTGCTTTCAGATAGTAGATTGCATATTCGAGGCGGATTTTCTGTTTTCTGGCGCTCTTTACCTGAAGCTCAAACGAGAACTCAAGATGTTCGCCGATTTTAACGGAGCGCTTGTTTGTTTTTAGTTTGCCAGCCATTACAGAAGAGGTGTTGGCGAATCCTAACAGCAGGAGAGCTTTTTTGTCTCCCTTTTTTAACAATGTCCTAATCCCGTGTTTTACCACCCGGTCAGTCATCTCGTTTTTCCCATGCCACTTTTTTACAACGTTAAAAATCAGTTCCGGATTGTCTTTTGAAATGTCGTTAATGTTATTAGCCACGCTTCTTCTTACATATTCATGATTGTCCGTTTTCAGTCTCTCCAGTATCGGCAGGATGGGGGCTGGGTCTTTTTTAAATGGTGGCAGGGCCATTGCCCACGGAAGTCTTGGCCTGCATCCTTCGCTTGATAAACGGCGGACATGGTGGTTCTCATGTTCCGCCCATTTTTGCATCTGCTTCATCATTTTGGCAGAATCCTTCAATATGAATGGGCGAACAGCGAACTCGGAGCTTGAATATTTAGTGAACTCTTCAAGAGCGGCCATGGAAACTTCCCAGTCATCCATGCCATAAACTTCAACAAAATCAGGAAAAAACATAGGCTCAAAACCGCTAAACCGGGGAGCTGTTTGCAAAAGGATTTCCAGTGATTTTCTGTAACTGTCAGGCAATGTTTTGTTAAGGCACAGGGTTATGTGGCGCATTCGCTGTTTTAACTCGCGTGAGTCCCAAGCGTCATCGAAAACAAGTTTTTGAAACAGGCCTGAGTCAAAGCGGGGATGAGCTGTTTTTACCGATGCCGAGAGTCTTTTTAAAAACGCCTGACTGTACACATTTTTGAAAGCGTCCGCCATGACCTATAAAACCTTTTTTCTCTCGCCCTTGATGTCTGCCAAGGCCAGGTATAGCGCCGGAATCAGCACAAGCGTGAAAACCGTAGACACCAAAAGCCCGCCAACTATAGCCGAGGCAAGCCCTGAATAAAGCTCTGAGCCGGG
Organism: Nitrospirota bacterium; assembly: GCA_024278445.1. Lineage (GTDB taxonomy): Bacteria > Nitrospinota_A > UBA7883 > UBA7883 > JAJRTC01 > JAJRTC01. The sequence goes on along the minus strand of JAJRTC010000031.1, from coordinate 4,953 downwards.
GCCGCTTCTTATAACCAGCGGAAGCATTCCGAACACCGTGGTAATCGCGCTCATAAAAATAGGCCTGATTCGCATTTTAACCGATTCTATTATTGCTGTTGTCGCCTGCATTCCACGTTTTTCACGGTTTCTGATCGCCTGGTGTATTAGCAATATCGCGTTATTCACCACAATACCGGCCAAGATGATAAGCCCCAGCATGGTGAGCATGTCCAAGCGGCTTCCGGTGAGCGATATGCCGATAAGCGCCCCAGAAGCCGAAAGTGGAACGGCGAACATTATGAGGATAGGGTAGAGGAACGATTCATAAAGCGCCGCCATTAGAAGGTAGATTATAACAAGGGCCAAAACAAAAGAACCCGTAAGTGCAGATGCCGTAGCCTTAAGATCTTTTGCGTGGCCCGACAGGGTGATGGAATAGCCCAAGTCCATCTTTTCACGAACCGGGTCCAAAACCTTTTTGTTCATTTCCTCCACAACGGCCTGCAGGGGCGCGTCTCGCTCTTTCGTTACAGATAGCGACACTGCGCGATCCATTTCTATATGGTTTATCTGCGTCGGGCCTGTGGCTTCCGTTACTTTGGCAACGGAGTCGAGCCTTACTCCGGCTCCGTTTATGTTATACACGGTAACTTCTTCTAGCGAGTGGGCGTCTATGATTGTTTCTTCCACCCCTTTTATTACGATGTCTATCTCCTCTCCGCCTATTTTATAGAGTGTAGCTTTTTTACCTGCGACGAGCGATTCTATCACCTCGGCTATGTCCTGCACCGAAAGCTGAAGGTCTGCCGCGCGTTCGCGATCTATAGTAACGCGCAACTCAGGGTTGCCGGTTTCAAGGTTTGTTCTGGCGAATTTGACCCCCTTAACCGAGGATAGCTCTTCTTGTATCTCTGTTGAATATTCGGCGACCTTGTCAAGATCCGGCCCCTTCACCTCCACCTGCATGTCTGCCCCTAGTATTCGCGAGAAAAGGGAGCTTTGAAACGCCATGACATGCTCAAACCCTGGCGAACCGTATAACACTCCGTTTATTTTTTCTGCAACGGCTCCTATGTCGCCCCTGTATTCATCTTTCACGCGGGTTCCTATCCCGTTAAAACGGGAGGAGACAACGTGGAACATATATTTTATTTCCGGAAATGCCAGAATTTTATCTGCTATTACGTCGGAATATTTTTGTGTCGTATCGATATTGCTACCAACGTGCGGCTTGAAGAAAATAAAGATAAGGTTTCTGTTCCCCTTGGGCAGATACTCCATTTTGGTGGCAAGCGGCAGTGTGGCGGTGGCAAGCGTTACGATTAATACGATTACCGCAAGCTTTCCAAATAACGGAAATCGCGAGATCGCGGTTGTTGACCATACAAAAAAGTTTTTAATAGACAAACCCAAAGCGTCTAACGCGCCTCCTTGCGGTGTAGCGCTTTTTTTGTTGGCAGAAAACCGCATCAGCCGTGAGGCTAAAGCCGGGATGACAGTGATGGAGACGATTAACGAGATGGCTACGGATAACGAGATGGCGATGGCGATATCTTTAAAAAGCTGGCCCGCCTCCTCTTTTATAAACATGATCGGAATAAAGACGGCGATTGTTGTTAGTGTCGAAGCTAAGATGGCTCCCCACACTTCAGCCGTGCCTTCAAGTGCGGCTTTTCTTTTGTCTGCTCCCTCCTGCATGTGGCGGAATATGTTTTCTAAAACTACGATAGCGTTATCCACCACCATGCCAACGGCGAAAGCCATGCCCGCAAGCGAGATAATGTTAAGCGTTCTGCCGAACAGGTTAAGCAAAATAAAACCTGCCATGATTACGATAGGGATAGATAGCCCGATAACAAGCGTGCTTCTGACGGAGCGGAGGAAAAAGAGGAGAACCAGCACCGCCAGGAGGGCGCCGAAGCCTAAATTGGACGTGACGAAACCTATCGATTCCCATATGTAATCGCTTGAGTCGTAGCTTTCATGTATTGCCACGTTCTTGCTTGCTATCTCCCTGTTGAGTTTTTCAAACAGGCTTTCAAGCTGGTTTACGACTTTAATGGTGTTGGCGCCAGATTTTTTTATTATCCCTAACGCGATGGCAGGTTCGCCCATAATGCGTACCATCGATGTGCGGTCTTTAAAGGTATCGTAAACCGTGGCCACGTCGCGGATATAAACAGGCCTGCCATCGGTGTCTTTCGCCACGATGACAGATTCTATATCGCTTACATTTTTAAAAAGCCCCACGGTACGCACAAGATATTTTCGTTTGCCGATGTCTATGTGCCCACCGCGGACATTCAGGTTCTCACGTACGAGTGCTGTGCGAATATCCTTAACCGTGAGGCCCCTTGCGCCTAACGCGCTAAAGTCTAGCGCTATGCGGACTTCACGCTCCTCGCCGCCATAAATACGAACTTCAGAGACGCCTTCTATCCGCTCTACCCGAGGCACTATATAGTCTTTCGTGAACTGGCGCATCTTGTTCACCGGCAGGGAACCGCGAAGCGAGGCCCAATATATCGGTCTGCGCTCCGAGCTTGTTCCGGCAATAATTATTGGCGTGTCGGCATCATCCGGCAGGTTTTTAACGGTTGATATCCTTTTAAGAATATCTATTAAGGCGATGTCCTTATCCACTCCCCACTCAAACTCAAGCTCAACGCTGGAGCTACCCTCCTTGGATGACGAGGTAAGCCGCGTTAAGCCTTCCACCGCCTGAAGTTTTTCTTCTATCGGAATGGTCACCTGCTCTTCCACTTCTTGCGGTGCGGCACCGGGGAAACTCGTTCGCACCTGTATCTCTGGTTTGTCTACGGTAGGTGTAAGCTGGATAGGGATATCGACAATCGAAATAGCGCCAAAAATGAGCATGTAAAGAACGGCAACCGTAACCTTTACCGGGTTTTCAATGGAGAAGCGTATAAGCCACATGGTGTTTAGTTCTGAGCGCCTTTAATCAGTTAAAGGTTTTTTCGCCGGCGATTTTAACCGGGTCTCCGTCGCGCAGTATCTCGTTGCCAGTGACGACAAGCTTCAAGCCTGGGTGAATATCGCCCGTGGCGACAACAAGCTCGCCCATTTGGCGCCCTAGCGAAACTGTGATTTTCTTTGCCGTTCCATTCGTTACGGTGAACACGATAGCCTTACGCGCCCGCCACAACACGGCGTCGCGCGGGATGAGCAGGGTTTTGCGTTTGCCTTCCCCACCAACCGTGACGCGGGCCGACATGCCTGCTTTTATAATGGTTTCAGGGTTATCTACCCTTATTTTTATCATGAACGTGCGGCTTTTAAGATCCGCCAAGGGGGATACCGTGGCAACGGTTCCGCTGAATTTCATCTGGGGATATGCGTCTATAAAAACTTTTGCGCTTGTGCCAAGTGTGAACAGCCTGATGCTTCGCTCCGGCGCTTCAACTGCTACGTCTACCTGTTTTATGTCTATTATTTCAAAAAGCCCGGTTCCGTCTTGCACCCAAACGCCGACCTCCGTTAACTTTCTGGATATGTAGCCATCATATGGTGCCCGTGCCCTGCATCTGTCAAGGTCGAGTTCTGCTTGCTCAAGCTCCGCCATTCGTTGTATCAGGTCTGCGTTTGCCGCTTCTACATCAAACTCTGCGTTTTGCCACATCTCTTCAGAAGCAATCTTCTGCTCGAACAGTTCCCGTGCCCGTTTTTTGGCAAGCTCGGCTTTTTTGAGCGCCGCCCTTGCGCTTGACAGTCTTCCGCGTGCGCCTTGAGCTTGTATCCTGTAAGGCGTTTCATCGAGGGCCACCACAAGATCACCCTTTTTTACGGCAGTCCCCTCGCTTTTCGTGAAAGAGAGCACGCGGCCATCTACTTCGGCAGATATTTCGCTCTGTTTAAGTGCGTGTATGGTGCCTACGAGGTTAATAGTTTCAGACGTTTTTCTTTCTATAACCTGTGCTACTTCCACTGCGGCTGTTGGCCTGCCAGCCTGTTTCTTTTGGGCAACGGCAAACTGCGGCGCAAAAAGGGTGATGATAAAGAGGATCGCCAGCAATTTCCATGTAAAGCGCTTGTTTCTCATAGGCTTGCATTAGACCATAATATTAGCTGTTTTTCATCATGGAACATAGGTAAGGAAGACGTCTTGCGTGGAGGTGTTTACCGCAATAACTTTACCCCCCGTCCTGAAAATCCTCCAAATTAACCTTTTGCTTCTTTTCCTTCACCTGCTCTTTAGCTCTATAAAAAAACGTTTACCATTAGAGGTGAGAAGGTGGATGAACCGCCGGAAAGGAAATAGTTGCTGGTTTTTAATATCAACCGAATATTCATAGAGCCTTCCGTCTGCTAAAGTATCACCTATGCCAAATAAAAAACCGAGTTTATTTCTGATCGACGGGGCCGGATATTATTTCCGCGCCTATTTTGCCATACGTCACGCGCTGACGAACGCCAAAGGGGTTCCGACTAACGCCGTGTACGGGTTTGTCACGATGCTTAAAAAAATTCTTGACGACAAAAAACCCGATTATGTGGTGATGACGCTAGATTCAAAAGGGAAAACCTTTCGTCACGAGATGTATGGCCAATACAAGGCTAACAGGCCGCAGATGCCGGAAGACCTGGCCGTTCAATTGCCATATATCGACAAGGTTATAGAAGGGTTCAACATGCACATCGCCCGCGAGCCGGGGTGGGAAGCGGACGACCTTATTGCCGCCGCTGTCGAGAGGGGAGTTAAAGAAGGCTTTGACGTTACTATTGTGACGTCGGATAAAGACCTGATGCAGTTAATCCGCCCTGGCGTATCGATATACGACTCGATGAAAGACAAAAACATCGGCCCAAAGGAAGTGATGGAAAAATTTGGTGTTACACCAGATAAAGTGGCCGACGTTTTAGGGCTTATGGGTGATTCGTCCGACAATATTCCCGGTGTCCCGGGAGTGGGTGAGAAAACGGCGCAAGCGTTGATGAAAGAATATGGCGACA
>JAJRTC010000030.1 GCA_024278445.1 Nitrospirota bacterium | reverse complement strand
TTAAGGCGTCTTTTGACATTGTGGCCGCTTGCTCGGCGCTTTTGGCGATAGCGTCGCTTGTTATGGTCATATCGTGCATGATGTGGGCCGCGCTATCCATCTGGTCCGTTTGCGCCTTGGCACCTGTCGCTATCTGTTCTGAGGATACCGTAAGTTCAGACGACGCACTTGCCATTTTAGCCGATACGTCGTTTATGTCGGCGATCATGGCGTGGATATGGTCTATGAACATGTTGAACGTGCTGGCAAGTTCTGTTATTTCATCGTTGCCGCTAATTTTAAGCCGTTTTGTAAGATCTCCTTCTCCTTCTACGATGTCTCTCATCCGGGCTACCGTTTGGCCTATCGGTTTTATTATCAGCTTTCTTAAAGAGAAATAAAGAAACGCGATAACGATGAGCAGTATTACCACTTTAAAAGATGCGAATCGTACGTTGAAGGTAGATATCAGCTGTTCAGTTTTTTCAAGGTTGAGCTTTATGCTTATACCGCCCAATACGCTTCCCTCAGGAGCCGCGTGACATTCGACGCAATGGGTGCCGCTTCTGTTTTCTGTCGATTTAAAGGGGATCACGGCGCGAAAATAGTTGCCGTCCGGGTCTTCTATCGTTTTCATTACCGCCGTGCCAGACGCTATGGTTGAAAGGTCGAGCGCGTCTTGCGGCCTGTCATGATCTCCTCTTGATGGATATTGATTTTCATTTAATGGTGACCTGAAAACCCTTATTTCACGAACCTGCTCCCAACTATTGAGTTTGGCGATAAAAATGTTGCGCTGTTTGTGCCAGTCTCCACCGGTCATCATCATGGCGTTTAACGCGTCCAGTGTAAAATCGGCCACGGTGATGGCAATCGTTTTGGATTGCTCTTCCACAAGGCGTTTCATTCTGCTTTGAACCCACGGAGTTTCGACAAGCAACAGAAGAATGACGAGGACAAGCAGGAGGGGGAGCATGAACTTGCCGGTTAAAGATGAAAAAATCGAACGAGGCAAAGCCAACCCCCTTTTGCATTATGTAGATTAAACGCTAATTTTACCCGTTGTCACGAAAAACAAAACACCTTCTCATGCTACACAAATGAAACCATCATTATACTACTTATTGCTGATGTTTTGCCCATTTTTTGAATAAATAGAGGCGTTTATGTCGTGCTTATGCCGGTTTTGATTTAAGCTTGTTTCCCACTACCGCTCCAGCAGTGTTGGCTATGAACATAAGTATGGCGATCTCGTTGATTAAGCCGCCCCACATTTGGCCTGCGTCAAGGCCGCCTAAATCGGAGGCTATCCGCAAGATAAGCGACACGTGCAAAAGTGCAAGGTGAGAGTAAAACCTTGGTGTGTAAGGGACTTCAACTTTAAGCACCGCAGGAAAAATTATTGGGGCATGACCGAAAATCATCGATAAAACGAACCCTACGAAAATGGCATGCAAAGTAGCGTCGTAATATTGCCCAGGCTCGAAAACGCCTGAGAAAAGGAAGAGCGTTCCGCCTACCCCAAGCCATACGTAGCCGGAAAGCAGGCAGACCGCCACAAACCTTGTGAGCCCTGTTTGCCGTATTGTGCGCCTTGCGATGTCATATTTACCTAGCCATAACGTTAACGCAAGTATCCCGATTCCGGCAGGGATTGTTCCTATGTCAGGTGATACGGACATGGCAAGCATGCCTGCCATAAACATGGCGCAGGCTATGAGAAAGAGCGTTTGCGCGAGTTTTGACGGTTTCAAAAAACGTGAAAGCTCAAGCCGCTCCGCCGTTATCGTGAGTATCAGAAAACCTGCCCACCATATGACTATTTGGTATATCGGGAAATCGAGAACCCACATAATGTCGCCTACCAGTAACGCGATAGAGCCGATACCCATTATCACGGTAAAAAGAGCCGGTTGAAGCGCGATTATCACGGTGTTTATTATCACAAGGCTTACAGCACCAATGGTTATAAGGATTGGGCCTACAGGGCTGGATGAAGCGAAAATATATATAAAGCCGCCTATGCCCGTAAAAAACGGAGTGGCGTAAGCCCACCTGTGCCCCAAGGCTACGGCACGTTCAAGCCCGATCACTACGCTTAAAAAACATGCCACCATAAGAGGGCCGTGGCTCTCTGGCAAGTCGGGGGTGAGTAGCGGAAAATCCCAGCCTAGCCGTAAAAGCCCGGCCCAAAGCCCGGCCAAAAGCGCGACCATGCCGGAAAATAAAAGAGGAAACCTTATGCGATACCAAAAATCCATACAACAAACCACCTTTGCGGAAAAATTTGAGAGAGCCCTAGTAGCCTAACGTTTTGCGCGCAGTGTCAGACATCATCTCGGCGTCCCATGGCGGGTCCCAGACCATGTCTACTATTATAACAGCCATGTCAGGGAACTCTTTTTCAAGCGCCTTTGTTGCCTGATCTTTTATAAGTTCCACAAGCGGGCAGGCTCTTGTTGTCATAGTCATAGACACGTTCATTTTATCATCGGTTATGTGTATGCCGTATACGAGGCCGAGGTCAACGATGTTGACGCCAACCTCAGGGTCTATTATTTCTTTTAGAGCCTCTCTAGCCTGTTCTTCAGTAATCATCGCTTGTCCTTCATGTTCGTGATGTGAACCGCCGTTACAACTTATCACGGCATCTCCCCCCATGATATGACTTAAGAGAAGCTCTAACAATTTATTTTCGCGATAAAAACGGCGTTAGGAAAGCCGTGAGGTTTATAGATGAAAACCTTTTTTAATGCGTTTGCGGTAATGTAAGCTTTTTTACTTCTTCACAGGATATCCGTGCTTTGCCCAGTCGATAATGCCTCCCTTCATATCGAGGATATTACTAAACCCGGACGATTTGAGAAACCTGCTCGCTTTGCCAGACCTGCCGCCTACGGCGCAATAGACAAGAACCGATTTGTTTTTGAACTGTGCAATTTCGCCAAGGCGAGATTGCAGTTGGTTTATTGGTATGAGTGTCGCTCCTTCAAGATGCCCGTCTTTAAATTCCTGTGGTGTTCGGACATCGAGAATAAAATCTATTTTTTTGTTTTCAATAAGTTGTTTGGCGGTTTGCGTGGTTATCGGCCCGGCTATGCTTGTTCCCGTACAGGCAAATAACAGCAAGGTCGCGAACAGTAACGTGTGAATTGTAAATCTACCGGGGTGCGGTACAGGTTTTGCGTATATCATGTCGTGCCAGCCTTTATGCTTCAGGTATGTTTGAGTATGCAATGAACCGCTCAAAGCCGTCAAATGGTTTTCCGTCTATTTCTATGTATGGATCAGGCCCGAAATAATTCAGCTTTTTACTGCTCTGTTGCATGGGTAACGTAATGTCCCGCCCTTCGCTGAATTTTATCCGGTTTTCACATATTGAACCCCAAAAATATTCTTTTCGCGACATATCCTTACGTGCTTCCGAGATATCCACAGGTACCCAGCCTATTCCTGCGACATAAAACTTTGCCCAGCAATGATAACCCCCTTTTTTTAGCTTCGTCTGGTTTTGGCCGGGTGTTAATGGGTAACCCATCTCAAATTTTACCGGTATTCCCTGCGACCTCATCATCGACGCGAAAAGGGAATGAAAATCGGTGCAGTTGCCGGTTCCCGTTTCGCCGCCGTCAATGGCAAGACATACGCGGTTTACATCGCCTTTGCCCCATCCGGGAATTTGCTTGTTGTAATCCATCTTGGAGAGAATAAATTCGTAAATACCTCTTGCCTTGTCAAGCGTTCCCGTTCTGCCTGCAACGGCCTCTTCTGCGAACCTTTTTACAGCCTCGTTCATAACAGCGTATTTACCAGGTTCCAACCATTTTGCGAAGTTTTCGTTATTTCCGGTTGGCAGTTCCTTGGAATAATCCATTTTTGGCGTAAGAAGCTCGGAGCGTTTTACCTTGTATGTCGCCTTTACCGTAAAACCTTCAGCGGGCGGGTTTTTGATTGTCAGGAATAGGGCGCTATTGCCATACTCAGGGTCGTGGTTGATAGACACAGGGTATGGGCTTTCTATACTAACGCCGATAACGTTCTGATCCTCGTCGCTTTTGGGGTACGGTATCCACATGTCAAGCGTTGAGGCGTCTTTGGGAACATCCTTTACGCTTACCGAATAGGTGAGTTCAAATGTACGGGTGTTGGCGGTTTTTGCAAAAATTCCACTCGGAACAACCAGTAGAGCCGCCAATACCACACCAAGTATGCAGACCTTTTTTATCACGCTCATCATGCTCAGCCTTTCTTTTATCGTTCAGGGGAAAAGCAGTAAAACTCTTTTCCTTGCCTGTATTCTAATATGCCTTGCATGCTGTAATCAATTGTTTTTTAAGGATAAACTCTTGCTTATTCAATAGATCGCGCAAGTAGTTAAGCCGGTTGAGTGAAAAAATAACGCGAGGCGTGGAAGAATGCGTTTTTACAGTCTGCTAAACGTTTGGTTCGTTAGCGGCATGGCTGAAACCTTCCGGCATGCTTTCTATGTAAAGTGATCTTGACGGGAAAGCCACACCGATGCCCATCTCTTCAAGTTTACGCATGATCTTAAGGTTTACCCGTTGGCGAACCCCAAGGTAGTAGATCCAGTCTGCCCGGTTTGAGAAGTAGTAAATAAAAATGTCGAGCGACGACTCCCCGAAATTGGTGAAGTTAACCAGGGTCGTCATGCGAGGGTCTACCCCGATATCGTTTTTTAATATGTCGCGTATAGCCTCCACCGCCTTTTCCATCTGGTCTGCCGAGGTTGTGTATGTTACGCCTATTGTCATTTTGATGCGGCGCACGTTAAGCCCCCGGTCTTTACGCCGGTCCATATTTTCGACCTTGATATTGGCCATGAGGTTGTTAGGTATGTTTTCAACAGTTTTGCTGAATGTGCGTATTCTTGTAGAGCGGAACCCTATCTCTTCTACAACACCCTCGAACCCGTCTCCCTTGATCCAGTCGCCTATCGTAAAAGGCTTGTCTACCAATATCATAAAAGAACCGAAAAGATTGGCTACCGTATCTTTTGATGCAAGTGCCAGCGCCGCGCCGCCCAACCCCAAGGATGCCACAAGGCCGCTCACCGAATAGCCCATGTTCTGGGCAATAATTATGCTGGACGTTATGACAACGAGAATCCTGAGGGCGGTGGAGATAAGAGGGGCAAGGCTTATGTCAAGCCAGTGTTCAGGGTCGTGGGCTTTTTTCCTCAGCAAAATGGATATAACGTCTACCAGCCTCAGAAGGAACCACATTCCGAGGATCAGGATGAGAACATGCCCCGTTGTTTCAACGAACTGTTGTATGTTAAAAGGCTTTTTGGGCAGGGTGAACACTTGTATTGCCAGCCACACGCCATAGAGAAGAATCGCAAGCTCTAACGGGGGGCGTATTGCCTTGATTAACGCGTCATCCCAGTCCGCTTTGGTTTGCTCAGCCTTTTTGTGCAGGGTTTTGATGACAATGTTGACCACCACCCGTTTTATTATCAGCGCGCCGAGCAAAATAGAAAAACTTACGCAAAGCTGTTTTACCGTGATGCCGTAAAACTTGATGTTTAAAAACTCGTAGATATATTCCATATTAAATTACGCGGCAAATGCCAAAATAGTTAGTGTTCAAAGACGTTGGAAGATTTTAGCCCAAATGCGCGAAATCGCAAAGGTGTTATGGGAAAATGAGAGGCGGGGTTGCAATAACACTCCCCGGAGCATATGCCCCGGGGAGTTGTTTAAAAAACTATTTTTTGGACTGAACGTAGTCGAAAATGACTTTGACGTCGTCAGGTTTAACACCTTTGACGGGTTTCATCTTCTTTTTCTCAAACCCTGCTTGTTTTGCAGGGCGGCCATCCCACTTGGAGCCATTGGCTACCATGTTCTTGAACCCTGCAAGGTCGAGCTTGCTGTTGGCAAGGTTCGGGCCCATTTTTTTCTTGGCTTCACCAGGAATCCCGTGGCAGGTCTTACATTTTTTGTAAGGTTTCGGGAAATCTGCGGCAAAAGCCGGAGCGGCGAGAATTACGAACGAAACTACTACTGCGAAAACTGCTTTTAACATCTTTGGTTACCCCCTCCATTAGCATTTTAACTTAATGACCAAACTACAATTACAACTACCGTCATAAAAGCCTTAGCGCCTGCAAGCGTTAAGAACTGCATAAAAAACATTACATCAGTGAAGAGCGCCGGATAAGTATGGCAAAACGGTTTTGCTATGTCAATTTAAAATGGATTAATGATAACGCGTTGTTTTGTTTAGATGAAAATGGGGTTGCAGAGGGTGGCGGGCAAAAAAAAACGGCCACGCTCACTTTAAAAGAGCGTGGCCGTAAAGAAATTTCGTTGAAACGTTATTTCTTGGACTGGACGTAGTCGTAAATGACTTTTACTGCGTCAGGCTTAACACCCTTGACAGCTTTCATCTTCTTTTTCTCAAAACCGGCCTGCTTGGCAGGTTTGCCGTCCCATTTACTACCATTGGCGACCTGCTTCTGGAACTGCTCCAGGGTCAGCTTGCTGTTGGCAAGGTTCGGGCCCATTTTCTTTTTCTTCTCGCCAGGAATGCCGTGGCAGGTCTTACATTTTTTGTAAGGTTTCGGAAAGTCTGCGGCAAAGGCGGCAGATCCACTTAAGAATGCTACGGAAATCATCACTGCTAAAGCTGTTCTGAACATTTCGTTCCCCCTGTTATTAGGTTTTGTGAATGATCTAGGCGACCTAACCGGGCATAAGGCCCAGTTTATTAGTCTTAGCAATTTCCATTCCTCACTATAACGTTTTATTGCTATAGTTCCTCGTTTGAGTGATGGAAACCACAAATCCAGTTTACAACCCTATACTATGAAAGTAAAATTTTCTACAAGAAATTTACCTTTTTACATCTTTTTGTTCAGCAATTTAATTGCTACAGGTGATGTCTGATGCTAAAACTCAAAGCCAGCACATGGTTCCGGCTGTTGCAAATATCTGTTTTTACACAGGTGCTTGCGTGTTGCCAGACTTTTTAAAACCCCGGATAAGGCCAATTGTCATAAGGGTTACGAACAGCCCGCCACCTGTGATAGCTAATAAACCGCCGATTCCCATTACCCCCATGCTGAAGATTTTTTCAACGGTATCAAGCACCTGCGCCTGCCCGTAGGTTTTTCGTGCAAGGCCTAAAACGCCGCCAATGAACATGCCTACGACAAATAATCCTTGCCCGGCTCCGTAGATTTTCACCTGTCTTTTAAGCCATTTTCCACCAGCGTCAAGCCAGCCGTTGTCTACGATGGCCATCAGGCCAAGGGTCATGTAGCACATGGTTACTCCGCCTATTACCCCGTGGTAATGCGCTGGCACGCGGGTGTCGCTTCCGTCGATCGTGAGGGCGATTAACCCGCCCAAGGCGAAAAGGGATATGGAAATTAAAAGCCCGTTGTAGGCTACTATATCGTCCCGCTTCATCTTTTCTCTTTTAAAAACAACTGCGGCTCCGAAGATTATTGGCCCTAACGCCAAGCCCCATCCTTTCAGGTTAGTGAAGAACTGTCTTTGTTCCAATGATTCCACGTCGGTGCCAAGATATTGGAAAGGC
>JAJRTC010000029.1 GCA_024278445.1 Nitrospirota bacterium | reverse complement strand
TGGCGTCCGGGCCGTTTACGGTTTGGAGCCAGCGCAAGGCTTGTTTAATTTAAAATTCTCATTTTACACTTCAGATTACGCAACTATAATACGCTAAAACGTATTTGTGTAGGAGGAATGAAATTTTGAGCGTAGATATTCAGGCCGTCAACGAGATGGTTCGGGAAAAGTCAGCTTTTGTCGAGAACCTGTTCATGGAGACCAGAAAGGTAATCGTGGGGCAGAACTCCATGATAGAAGGGATGCTTATGGCCTTTCTGTGTGACGGGCACATATTGCTGGAAGGGGTGCCGGGGCTGGCTAAAACTCTCTCTGTCCACACGCTTGCTTCGGCTATGAACTTGGGCTTTAAAAGGATTCAGTTCACGCCAGACCTTCTGCCGGCAGACCTTACAGGCTCCGAGATATATAACGCGAAAGACGCCACCTTCTCTATAAGGAAAGGGCCGCTTTTTGGCAATATCATTTTAGCCGACGAAATTAACCGTGCGCCGGCAAAGGTGCAAAGCGCCCTTTTGGAATCTATGCAGGAGCGGCAGGTAACGATAGGTTCTGAAACTTTTAAACTGCCAGACCCGTTCATCGTGCTTGCGACGCAAAACCCGATTGAGCAGGAGGGCACATATCCCCTACCGGAAGCGCAGGTAGACAGGTTCATGCTGAAAATAAAAGTTGAGTATCCTACAAAAGAGGAAGAGACTGAGATCGTAAAACGGAATACCTCCGGGATGCGGGCCGAGATTCGTGCGGTTGTGACGGCGGATGAACTTTCAGCCGCAAAGCAGGTCATCGACCAGATATATATTGATGATCGTGTGGTGGAATATATCGTGAACGTCGTTCATGCGTCGAGAAGACCAGAAGATTTTGGCCTCGATATAGGGCGCCTTATAGAATATGGGGCTTCACCGCGCGCTTCGATATATCTTACACGGCTTGCGAAAGCCCGTGCCTTTTTAAGCCATCGCGGATACGTTACACCGGACGATGTTAAAAACGTGGGCCCTGCCACTTTGCGCCACAGGATAATTACCACCTATGAGGCCGAGGCGGAGAACGTGACAAGTGAAGATTTAATTGCCCGGATTTTTGATACGGTTGAGGTGCCATGAAGTCTGCCGTTTCTTCAGACGCGGAGCTGGATGAAGAAAAACTTGCGGAAGTTATTCAGCGTATACGCAGGATAGAAATAAAAACCCGCAGGGTTGTGGATAACGTTTTCTCCGGCGAATATCACTCCGCTTTCAAGGGGCGCGGGATGGAATTTGCCGAGTCGCGCCCATACCAGCCGGGAGACGACGTGCGTGTGATGGACTGGAAAGTTACGGCCCGCACGGGTGATCCGTTTATAAAAGTTTTTCGTGAAGAGCGTGAGATGACCCTCATGCTGGTGTGCGATTTTTCCGGCTCCAACGCATTCGGATCGCATGAGCGGTTCAAATCGGAAGTGGCGTTAGACCTTTGCGCGGCCCTGGCTTTTTCGGCGATTAAAAATAACGACAAGGTTGGCCTGATAGCTTTTACCGACCGTGTGGAGCTTTTTATCGCGCCTAAAAAGGGGAGGACGCACGTCTTGCGGCTCATACGCGAGCTTCTGTTTTACAAGCCTGCGAGCAAGGGAACAGATATAGGGCAGGCGCTTGAATATATGAACCGGGTTATAAAGAAAAGATCGATTGCCTTTTTAGTTTCCGATTTTCATGCGGAGGAATATAAAAAACAGCTCCCCGCTACGGCGAAAAAACATGACCTCGTTGCCGTAAGGCTGGTTGATCCAAGAGAGGAAACATTGCCGGACGTAGGGTATATAACCTTAAAAGACGCAGAGACGGGCCTGCCATGCATAGTTAACACGTCCGATAAAAAGTTGCGTGATGACTTTCAACGAACGATTGCCCTGGAAACAAAAGAGCGGGACAAGCTTTTTGCCTCCTGCAGGGTGGATCAGGTGGTGATACGTTCCGACCGTTCATATATAGAGCCGTTGATACGCTTTTTCAAGGAGCGCGAAAGGAGACGCGCGTTCGGATGAAGTTTTTAAATGGTGCTTTGGCCTGTGTGCTGTTGCTAGTGCAGGCATCTTTTGCAGATGTTACCGTATCACCGCAAAAACCGATTGTGGCAAGCCCTGTTACTATTCGTCTTGATGTGGCGGTTCCTCCCGGTTCAAAAATCGGGCAACTTAACAAGGTTTCACTGCCTGAGTTCGTAAACCTTATTTCACTTGAATTTAACGAGGGTGCCGGTAAAAAAGAGATCGTGTTAACGGTAGAGTCTTATAAAACCGGCACAATTGAAATTCCGGCGATTGAATATGATCTTATTGCACGCGATGGTTCAACCTCGAAACAGAAAACAGCGCCTATAAGCTTTACCGTAGTATCCGTACGAACAGACCCTTCCACAGCCGATCAGGTGAAAGATATAAAAGGTGTGGCAGAGCTTGAGCTAAACGTATGGTCGTATATCTGGCCTGTGCTTGCGCTTTTAGCGTTAGTCGCTCTTTTGTTTTTCTTGTGGCGCAAGTTTTTCAGGGGGAGAGATAATAAAATAAAAATACCGACTGCTCCATCTCTGCCCCCGCACGAAATAGCTTATGACAAGTTAACAAAACTTCAGGCAGGCGATCTTTTTGGAAAGGGGCTTGTGAAAGAATATTTTTTCTCCTTGTCTGAGATCGTGCGCGAATATGTTGAGGGGAGGTTTAACACACCCGCCCTTGAGATGACCACTTTAGAGCTTGAACGTGATTTCAGGCTTGCGGAACCTGCTGTGCGGGCGCAACTTCTGTCGCTTCTGAATGCGTGCGACGTGGTCAAGTTTGCCAAAGGTTCTGCAACGCGTGAGCAGGCGGAGACTGCTATCAGACGCGCGTTTGAGTTTGTAGATTCTACCAGGCCCGCGCCAAAGGAGGATGTGGCGTGAGATTTGCCGACCCCTGGTTTTTGTTACTACTTTTGTTTTTACCGATATGGCTTGTACGTTATTTAAAAGGCAGGCGCAGGAGCAGTGCGACATTCTCTAACACATGGCTGATAAGGCGGCTTTCTGCATATAGAAGGCCTGATATTGCCGACCATGCCCCGTTTGTTTTACGATTCACTGCTATTGTTCTGATTATCTTTGCGCTTGCCCGTCCGCAGACGGGATATCGGGAGGAGAATATAACCTCACGCGGCATAGACATCATGTTAACGCTTGACCTGTCGTCCTCCATGACGGCTACAGACCTTAAGCCAACGAGGCTCGTTGCGGCAAAACGGGTGATAGGCAAGTTTATCGATAACAGAAAGAATGACCGCATAGGGCTTGTTGTTTTTGCGGCGCAAGGCTATACGCAGTGCCCGTTAACGCTTGACTATCCTGTCCTTAAAAACTTTCTTGGAACGGCGGATATCGGCGTAATCGAGGATGGCACGGCGATAGGCATGGCGCTTGCCACCGCCGCGAACCGCTTGAATGATTCAGAAGCTAAAAGCCGGATAGTCGTTATTTTAACAGACGGTGTTAACAACCGTGGCGCGATAGATCCTGTGACGGCGGCAGAAATGGCGAAGGCTATAGGGGTTAAGGTTTACACCATAGGCGTTGGGCGTGAAGGGGTTTTTTACCAGACTGTTAAAAGGCCCGACGGCACTGATAGGCAAGTGCGTGCGCGTACCGAGATAGACGAAAAACTTTTAAAACAGGTGGCACAGGTCACAGGTGGGCGATATTTTAGAGCGCAAGACGAGGAAACGCTTTCCCGTATATATGAAGAAATAGATCGGCTTGAGAAAACCGATGTGAAAATAAAAGTTTATGTAAGGCATACGGATTGGTTCATGTGGCTACTTATCCCGGCGCTTTTTGCCATGGGTAGCGAACTTCTTTTGCCGATAACCAAGTTCAGGACGGTTCCATGAGGTTTCACGATTCCGCATGGCTTTACGCCATTTTTGTTTTGCCATTCGCAGGGTGGCTTGCGTGGTGGGGAGTAATGCGTGGCTCTCTTGCCTTGCGCAGGTTTTTATCAGGTGCAACTGCACCGAGGCTTTCAGAGGGTGACGTTGTTTTAAGAGGCAAGGCACAGGTGGTTATTTTATCTTTTGCCATCATGTTTTTGTTTATTGCGCTTGCCCGGCCACAGTATGGCGTGAAACCCGTTGAGGTCAAGAATGCCGGAATAGACGTGATGATTCTCATGGACACATCAAAAAGCATGGGTGCGAGAGATGTAACGCCAGACAGACTTGCGCGGGCAAAGGCTGAAGTCGGCAAGATCGTTTCTGCACTTGAAGGTAACCGGATGGGGCTTATAAGTTTTGCCGGTGCAAGCTTTGTGGAATGTCCGTTAACGATGGATATCTCTACCCTTCGGATGTTTTTAAATACTGTAAAGGTAGGTTCCATCCCCGTTCCAGGCACGGCGATAGGCGAGGCGATAGCGGACGCCGTAAAAGCGTTCAAGGGGAGCCGCGCTAAAACAAAGGTCGTGATACTTGTAACCGATGGGGAAAACCTGGAGGGGCAGGTTGCGAGTGCGGCCAAAACGGCGCAGGAAAGTGGAATAGTGATATATCCTATAGGAATAGGGTCGGAGGCCGGAGCGCCTGTGCCGGAGATCGGCGACGATGGAAAAATAAAAGGTTATAAGAGAGACAAGGCCGGAGCCACAGTTGTTTCTCGTCTGGACGTCAAAACATTAAGGTCTATTGCCAGCATTACGGGTGGCAGGCTCA
>JAJRTC010000028.1 GCA_024278445.1 Nitrospirota bacterium | reverse complement strand
AACCCATGTATCCGGCGATTTTTCCGCTTCAAACTCCATGTAACTTTTAGCCGTGAGTTTTTCATGAATAACGTTTGCGTAAATTTCCGATTCGCACCCCATTTTCCGAAGGATATTTCTTATCTCCATCACATGGTTACCGATAGCGTCGCCATACCAGTAATTAGGTAACATTTGGTGTATTTTCATTAAAATACAAGCTCCCCGCACGATTCGATCAGTTTTTTGAACCTGCGGCAGATAACACTCCATGAATAGTTTTGCTCAACATATTCCCTGCCCCGTTTGCCCATCTCGCAGGCTATGGAACTATCTGCAAGA
Organism: Nitrospirota bacterium; assembly: GCA_024278445.1. GTDB lineage: Bacteria > Nitrospinota_A > UBA7883 > UBA7883 > JAJRTC01 > JAJRTC01. The sequence goes on along the minus strand of JAJRTC010000028.1, from coordinate 5,778 downwards.
AGACGGTTAACCACGTCTTCGAATTCTGAAAAATCTCCGAACATAAAACCCCCGCCGGACGCTCTCACGTGGTCAGAAGTAGGCCCGCATGCCGAGTGCACCAGAACGGGCCTGCCAAGACGCCACGATTCCATTATCACAATTGAAAAGCTCTCCATCACTGAAGGTTGGCATAGCGCGATTGAAGCTGAAATAGCGTCACGTTTCACTTCTTCCGTAACAAACCCCAAATCAAGCGTATCCTGCATAACAGAAGCCGGAACGTGAACAGAGCCTGACCCCATGAGCAGAAGTTTAAGCGGTGATGACGGGTTGTTCTTTTTATATCTTGCAAAACACTCCACCAGAAACGGAGTGTTCTTTGTCACGTCACGGCGGCCCACATAAACAAGAAACGGTTCGTCACCTAAACCATACGTTTTTCTGAACATTTCAGGGTCAGGCGTTCCGACTTCGTCGACCCCTTCCCCCATCAGTATAGACTCCGTCATTTTAAGCCCGTCATACTTCTCCATCGCAAGTCTCATTTCCGCCGCCGAATTAAACAGAACTCCCGAAGCCCTGTCGAACATTCTGCGTGTTTGAACCATGTCGGCATAACCTTCGTCGTGCAGACATGGAATGAGAAAAGATTTCCAGGGGGCCACGCGGGTTCCGTTCCATGAAGTCCCGAAACAATAGGGCATAAAAAAGTAGATTCGCTCTTTTTGATTGTCGCCTATGAAGGCATATAACTCGTCGGAGTTTATTGCGTTTTCCGTAAAAAACACCTCTTCTTCAAACGATATTTTCTCTCGTGCCATAAGTTTCTCGTTTATCGGCACGAAGAGATCGGTATCAACCAGGCGAGGTGAAAACCTGCGAACGGTTACACCGTTTATTTTGTAAATACCGGGGTTGTGGTAATGGCTGTTCCAGTGGGTTCCAAGGTCGCGCAAGGTTGTGGTTAAGACCTCCGTCTCAATCCCCCTGAAAGACAAGTTTTCAACCAGCCGCCGGCAATGAGTCTCCGCGCCGCCGCCAATGTTCTCGCCATAGAATGGAATTACAAACGTAGCTATCATGAAACTAGCTTACCCGCCCGGCAACGTTCGGGTTTTCGCCGTTCAACGTCCAGGTATGGGCCGGCCTGAAAACTCCGACGTCTTTTATTTTTGACCGAATCGAAAACTCATACATCTGGTCATGATAGTCGTAGGAATGCCCGTCTTTCGCATGGACGGCGACAGATATCCTGTATGAGCCGTCAACGAGGTTCAACCCGTTAAAACAGATCGATATACGCCCATCCCCCTCGATACTCTCTATCTGAAGATCCTCAATGTCAGTGTTGGAGCCATAACAGTGCGTTCCGTCATGCTTAAATATACCGATACCGAAAACAGGTTCTTCAACCCGGCTTTTCGCCTTGTAATTTATCTCAACCAGCACGCTCTGCCCCGATTGAAAAACATATCGTTCCTCACCTGCGTCGTCGCGCAGAACCACTTTTGATATCCCGACTGTACGATCACCCCACCTGTTGCTCTCGACGTTTTCATTGCCGTCGGCCATCTTGTTTTTATCCTCCAGCATGGCGACGTTCTCCGTCTCCGCCACTTTGGCAAGATACGCATCTATAACCCTAACGGGCTTCCCGTTTTCCTGAACGATGCCATCGTCCAACCACGCCACGCCGTCGCACCATTTTTCTATGTCACCCAAACTGTGCGACACTAAAACTATCGTTTTACCCGCACTCCTGAAGCTTTCCATTTTGTCGTAACATTTATTGGAAAAAGCTTCGTCACCAACGGCTAACACTTCATCTACCAGAAGTATGTCAGGGTCGACATGCACGGCGATAGAAAACCCAAGGCGCATGAACATGCCGGAAGAATAAGTGCGCACAGGGTTATCTATAAATTCCTCAAGCTCGGCAAACGCCACTATCTCATCGAATCTGTTTTCTATCTCGCGACGGGAAAAACCAAGGATGGAAGCGTTTATAAAAATATTTTCACGGCCAGAAAAATCTGGATGAAAACCTGCGCCAAGCTCTATGAGAGCCGAAACCTTCCCGTTTATCTCTATGCTTCCTGAATCCGGTGAATATATACCGGCGATAAGTTTTAAAAGCGTAGATTTGCCGGAGCCGTTTTTTCCTATAAGCCCCCAGGTGGAGCCTTGAGGAATTGCAAGGGTGATGTCTCGTAAAGCCTCGAAAGATTGATCTTTATCCTCAAGCGAGGGTTTGCCCCCTGTTAACCCGCCCAAAAAATAACTTTTAATGGTGCCGTAGTTTTTACGCAGGGTGACTTTCTTAAATTTTTTGCAAATCCCGGATAAGCTGATCACGTTCATCTATCTACAGGCACCCTTGGAAAAAACGGTTAATATAATTACGAATTCAGTAAACCAATCATTTTAGAGCATTAGGAGAAATTCTTCCATATCCTTCGCTCTATTTTCGCCACAAGTCAGCGTCTTCGTTGAAAATAGGAGTATTTTATGTTATATTTCAGAGTATTAGATAGCAACTTTTAAGTTTTTGCTTTAAAGGGTTCCTGTGAGAGTCTCTTGGCGTAAGGTTTTGAATGAAATCGTGGGCGTAACGCTCATAGCATGCACAGTCCTGCTCACTATAAGCCTTTTAAGCCACACAACCTCTGACCCGTCGTTTAACAGCTACTTATCTAACCACACAAACGTTAAAAACTATGCGGGCATCATGGGAGCTACGCTCTCGGACCTTATCGTTCAAAGCGTGGGGGCGGTTGCGTGGCTTGTGCCGCTTGGGCTTTTCTTCATCGGGGCCACTCTCTGCTCAACTGTGTCTGGCTTTACACTTTTCATGTTCAGCGCAGGTTCCATCCTTTTGCTTATGTCCGTTTCCGGTATGCTGGGCATCGCTTTTAATGGCGACCCTGTTTTTGAAGGAACTACAGCGGGTGGAGTTGCGGGCCAGTTTATCGCGCACACGCTAATGGTTCCGTGGTTTTCAAAATACGGCTCATACATTATTCTCACAGCTTTTACGCTCTGCTCCATTCTTGTTATGACGCGGCTATCGATTGGCGAAGCGTCATTACTCCTTGCAAAAACCACATGGCGCATGAAAGGTTTCATGGTTGTCGCCATGGCTAAAATCCATGAATGGACAAAACTTATCCCGAAAATAAAAATCCCACTTTTTATGGAAACAGTGGAAGACAAGCGCATCAAGGAGCGAAAAAACAGAATAAAGGCTAAAGAAGAAGCCGAAGAAATGGATGAAGTGGCAGAACCTATGCCTATCCCGACCATAATAGACTTCACTCCGATCGACGAGAATTCAGAAAACGCGCCGCTAATCCCGGCTGTTAAACAAAAAAAGGGAGCGGATGCTTTTCAGGAAGAGATCTTCAGGTTCCCCAAAAGCGGCGGCGAATATCAACTGCCTGCCTTAAAACTTCTAGACTCAAGCCCTGCCAACATAACAATCCGCCGTTCTAAAAACGACCTTGTAAAAAGCTCGCGAATACTTGAGAGAAAACTTTTAGACTTCGGAATTGAAGGACGGGTGACCCAGGTTCTGCCAGGGCCCGTTATAACCATATTCGAGTTTGAGCCGGCTCCGGGGGTAAAGGTTTCACGCATAGTAAACTTGGCAGACGACCTTGCCATGACCCTTCGTGCCTCGTCTTTACGTATTCTGGCTCCTATACCGGGTAAATCCGTTGTTGGCATAGAAGTCCCCAATACCCGCCGGGAAGCGGTATATTTAAAAGAGATTCTTTCAAGCGAAGAGTACCAGACCGTCGAATCCAACATACCACTGGCCTTAGGGCGCGACGTGACCGGCAAGCCGCTTGTAACAGACTTGGCCCAGGTACCGCATCTTCTTATCGCCGGTGCGACAGGTTCCGGCAAAAGCGTTGGTATCAACGCCATGATTCTATCTATTCTGTATAATGCGTCGCCCGCAGACGTTAAGTTCATCATGATAGACCCTAAAATGCTGGAGCTGTCTATCTACGATGGCATCCCTCACCTTATCGCGCCGGTTGTAACAAACCCTAAAAAAGCGGCCAACGCCTTAAAGTGGGTGGTAAGCGAGATGGAAAGGCGCTACGCCATGCTCTCCGAACTTGGCGTGCGTAACATAAGCGGATATAACAGGCTCGTTGAAGAAAATATCGAAACGCTTCGCACACGGGGCATAAAACCTGACGAAGAAGAAAAAGAGGCGAATGAAGATAGCCCGTTAACGAAAAAGCTTCCATATATAGTCGTAGTGATAGACGAGCTGGCCGACCTCATGATGGTTTCATCCAAAGACGTGGAGGATGCGCTGGCTCGATTGGCGCAAATGGCCCGCGCGGCTGGAATACATCTCATCGTGGCGACGCAGAGGCCAAGCGTAGATGTTTTAACCGGCCTTATAAAAGCTAATTTCCCAGCCCGCATAAGCTTTCAGGTTCGCTCCCGCGTAGACTCGCGCACTATTATAGATTCCATGGGAGCCGAAAAACTTTTAGGCAAAGGCGACATGCTCTTCCTGCCACCTGGCGCGGCTAAAATGGAACGGATACAAGGCCCGTTCGTTTCTGACTCTGAGATACACAGGGTAGTTAAATATCTCAAGAAACAGTCTGAACCTGAATATAACGAAGAGATACTCGCCCCGCAACAAGATGAGGGCGGAACAGCGGAGACAGAAGAGGAGATGGACGAGTTTTACGATCAGGCTGTCGAACTTGTGGCAAGAACACGCCAGGCCAGCATATCGATGATCCAGCGCAGGCTCCGCATAGGCTATAACCGCGCCGCGCGTATTGTGGAAACGATGGAACGTTTAGGCGTAGTCGGCCCCGCAGACGGGGTGAAACCGCGCGAGGTATATGCCCGCGCCCTTGACGACATGGAAACGGTTAATTAGCCTCACCACCATGCCGATAACGCCCCACTATTACGCTGTCATTTTTACTTCCAGACTTTCAAAAAAAACCGTTGGTATGAGCAATATGAGGTTAAAATATGCAGGGTGGAGAATGAATACGAACATAGAAAAATTTGATAGTGTCTGAGTTTGGTCATTATTGTCATGCTGAGCCCATTCGAGTCACTTCGTTCACTCAGGGCAGGCTCCGCGAAGCATATCGAATCCATTATTATTGCGTCGGATGTAATTCGAGATTCTTCGCCTTTGGCTCAGAATGACTAAACTCAGACACTACCAAGAATTAAGGGAGTAACTTAAATGGCTAAAGAATGGGACAACATCCCGGATCATCTGGCAGAATTTGCCATGAAGCAGAACGTTTTTTTCATAGCCTCCGCCGTTGGAGAGAAGGACGACATAAACCTCTCCCCGAAGGGGGTAATTCAACTGCGTGTTCTCGATGATAAAACCGTACTCTACGCCGATTATAACGGTTCAGGCAACAGGACAGCCGAAGACCTGAACGCAGGCGGCAGGGCGACCATCCTGTTTGTCTCCTTCGACGAAAAACCGCTTATCTTAAGGTTTTACTGTTCAGGCGAGGTAATCCCAAAAGGAACGGAAGAATTTAACGCCCTTTGCGAAAAACATTATGCGGCTCTTGAAAAAGATAGTTTTCGGCAGGTTTTCAGGTTCCGCGCATACCGCGTTCAAACAAGTTGCGGATTCGGGGTGCCTGAAATGAAATTCATCAGTGACCGCTCAGACAAAAGCTATTTTAAGGAACTTACCGCCACTTAAAAATCAGGAGTTATTTCTTATTCCGCTCATGGACGGTGGCAAGTTCCACGATCTCAAATTCTTTTTTACCTTTT
>JAJRTC010000027.1 GCA_024278445.1 Nitrospirota bacterium | reverse complement strand
TGCCTCTCCTATCGTCCCGCGACTGGCTGGGCTTTAGAGTTTTTTTGATTTTGCCAAAAATGGATATGAAAATGAGTATGCTTGCATGGTTTGAGGGACGTATAATGGGGTACTGAATTTATGTAATATTTTTTTTAGTGGTGTAGCGATGACACATTATAGAGCAAAGCAGGAAGACGGGCAGGCATATGTAGAAGTAGATCTTACCGGCTCTGACCTTTTACATAACCCGCTTTTGAACAGGGGGACGGCTTTTACAGAGGCGGAACGGCGCGAGTTTAGCCTCATGGGGCTTTTGCCGCCTCACGTCTCTACGATGGATGAACAGCTCGACCGTGTTTACAAAAACTACCAGGGAAAGCCTGACAACATCGAACGTTACGTTTTTCTGCGTGCCTTGCAAGACAGGAACGAGACGCTTTTTTATGCGCTGGTGGGGGCTCATTTAGAAGAAATGGTTCCCATTATCTACACTCCCACGGTTGGCGAGGCGGTTCAGAAGGGGAGCCATATATACCGGCATTCAAGGGGGCTTTATATTTCTCCTGACAACGTAGATTATATAGACAAAATGTCAAAGGAGCTACCATCGCAGGAGATAGACGTAATAGTCGTTACGGATAATCAGGGAATACTCGGAATAGGTGACCAGGGGATAGGCGGCATGGGCATCCCTATCGGCAAACTATCGCTTTATACGCTTGGTGCCGGAATACCACCGCATGGATGCCTCCCCATATGTCTTGATGTTGGCACAGACAACGAAGCGCTTCTTGATGATCCGCTCTACCTGGGCCATAAACAAAAACGTATTACGGGAGTTGAGTACGACAACTTCATAGATAAATTCGTAAGTATGATAAAGAAAACTTTCCCCAATGCGCTTTTGCAGTGGGAAGATTTTTCAAAGCAGAACGCCTTTTCCAATCTGGATAGGTACCGTGGCAACATGCTCTCATTCAATGACGACATACAAGGCACCGGGGCCGTGGTGCTGGCCGGGGTTGTTGGTGCCATGCGTATTAAAGAAGAAAAACTGGAAGATCAAAAGTTCCTTGTGTTCGGAGCTGGCGCGGGAGGAATTGGCGTTGCACGGCAAATTAAAAGTGCGTTGATTGGCTCCGGGCTTTCAGAGAAGGAGGCCGGCTCGAAAATTTTTGTGGTCGATAGCCGAGGGCTTTTGTTGGCCGACCGGGAAGGAATGGAAAGTTATAAGGCCGATCTTGCGGTAGACAGAGATATGGTTAGTGGCTTTGACGTTGCCGACCCGGCTCGCATAACCTTGTTAGAAACCATACAAAACGCAAAAATAACCGTTTTGCTTGGCTTCTCTGGTCAACCGGGAACTTTTACGGAAGATGTCGTGCGAGCCATGATGGCGAATAGCCGCGAGCCTGTAATTTTTCCGTTAAGCAACCCGACGAGCAAAGCCGAAGCCACGCCAGCCGAGATATATGAATGGACAGGTGGCGGAGCTATCGTCGCCACCGGAAGCCCGTTTGATGACGTTTCTGTGGGGGAGCATCATTTTAGAATCGGGCAGGGGAACAACGCCTTTATTTTTCCTGGCGTAGGGTTGGGTGTTTTGATGGCACGCTCCCAGGTTATTACTGATGAAATGTTTACGGCCGCCGCATACAGGCTATCTGAATTTATCCCTTCAGATGCTCGCACTAGCCATTGCGTTTATCCACAGATATCTGATCTTTTTAAAGTGTCCGTACAGGTGGCGTATGCCGTGTTTAACGAGGCGGTGAAATCTGGTGTGGCAGGAACTGGTGCCGGAAACGACCCGCGTGAGGCTATAGATGGAAAGGTCTGGAAGCCTGTTTATATTCCATATCACAAGTCGTAGTTTGTTTTATTCATGCCTTGTCAGCCCGGAGAATTCAGATTAGATGATGACACTTTGTCCTAAGTGGGGTAATATTAAAAGCTGATTTTTTTATAGTTTTGGTAGAAAACGTCAATGCCCCATGACAACCTGATTGAGACTATTCTGGAACATAAGCGCAAAGAAATTGACTTTGCTAAAAAACTGGTTCCGGAAAATATTCTTCGCGATACAGCCACCCGCACAGGGGCGACACGTTCGCTTAAAACAGCTCTTACCTCTGTCGGCCACAAAGCGCGGGTTATCGCCGAGATAAAACGTTCGTCTCCCAAAGCCATGTTAAAACCGATTAATTTTGACCTGGCAAAAATTGCGAAGGGATATGAGGCGGGTGGGGCCGTTGCTCTTTCCATACTCACAGATACCAGGTTTTTTTCCGGAGCTCCAATTTACATTCCTATGGCTCGCAGTGAGGTGTCTATACCTGTTTTGCGCAAGGACTTTATTATAGACAGCTGGCAGGTGGCAGAAACCGCCGCGTTAGGTGCCGATGCCATTTTGCTTATGGCGACATGCCTTGACGGCGAACAACTGGTAGATCTTTACGGCCTTGCGATGGATTTTGGCTTAGAACCGCTAATTGAAATTCATACCGAGGATGACTGGAAGAGGGTGGAGCCTTTGAAGCCTGCGATAGTAGGCATTAATAACCGCAATTTTCATTCAAAAGATCTTTCTGTAAACATTGAGACCACAATACAACTTGCACCTGTTTTGCCTGATGATGTTGTGGTAGTGAGCGAGAGCGGGATAGCTGGCGTCGCCGATATAGAACAACTCATAGAGGTTGGCGTAGACGGTTTTTTGATCGGCACGGCGTTTATGACTAAAGAAGACCCCGGGGCTTCCCTCGCCAACATGCTATCGCAACTTTAGGCCGCCGCTACTATATATGTGTAGGGGGGCTAGGTGCCGCTTTGAGGCGCCAAGTTCTTTAGCCTGATCCTAATAGTGCCGTGGCCGAAACCAGCCCCAATGGTTTTCCGTTTTCTTCAACCACCATATGTTTTACGTTAAACTCTTTATGCAAATCAGACATTTTCTGACGTGCTTCGAAGATTGACGCGTCTCCGTTTATTTTATGAACCTCGGAGTTCATGGCGGATTCTGCCGTTGCTTTTTCCGGGTCGATTTTTTCTGCCACAACTTTTCGCACAATGTCGGTTTCCGTGATAATTCCGGCAAGCTCACCACCTGTGTTGGTTAGAATGACGCTTGATATATCCTTTTGCGCCATGATTTTGGCTGATTCGGATACAGTTATCGAGGACTCTGCAGTTACTATATTTTGGCTGATAAGGTCTTTAACGGCCAAAAGAGTATTGAAATCAGACATAACGCCAGCCCCTCTCACGTTAGATATTTTATAAACACCACACCAGACATGGCGGGAATTCCGCCACCCCCAAACCGGCTTTATTCTACCATGCTACACGCGGTTTGCGTGTGATAAAAAGGTGATTTGTGTTGCCTGTGGGGAGAGCGGCTTATCGACTTTTTAGCTTGCTTGCGAATATCCTGATGTCGATATCGGGGAAGATATTATCCATACTTTCAATTTCTTTTAAGAAGTCCTCGTCAATGTTTTGCGTCATGACTTCCTTGTATAGCCTGTTAAACCTTGATACATGGTCTTTTACCCTTTTTTCAGCGTATGGCACCATTCCGCCAGTTTTCATGATAAAGGCCCAATCGCTCCCCTGTGCCAGTAAAAGCTCTCGCATAGCCTGGTTCATGGCCCGTAAAGTTATTCCACTTGCGTCATAAAACCGGGTCGCCATTTCTTCCATCCGCTCCGCTGATTTATGCAGGTGGCGGTATACCCAGTCGTTGGTCTCATTAAGCCACACGCTTGAAAACCCCATGCTTCCCCATGATGACGCCGAAAGTGAAACCGGTTGGTTTGAGGGGAACATCCGCAGATACTCAACCGGTGTTATCGTTTTTAATCCGCTTTGCCCATGGTGGATTTTTCGGAACAGAAAATTTAAAAAGTCCGGGCCCTCGCTCCACCAGTGCCCGAAAAGCTCCGCATCGTAAGGTGCCGTGATTATTGGCGGTCTGTCCATAAGGCGGGATAGGTTTTTAATTTGGGTAACTCTTTTCTCGATAAAATCAGCCGCGTGTTCCGATGCTTTTAAAAGCGCCTTTTGCCGCTCATAAATTTCCTTTTTCTCAACGTTCTGGCCTGTGATCCTGTGGTATTTTATGCCGGTCATTTTTCTGTGTCCCGTTGGCTGGATGTATGGTTTTATATATTCCAGATCAAGGTCAAAGCCGATATCCCGATAAAAATCACGATAGACAGGGTCGCCCGGATATCCGTAACGTGCGCTCCACACCTGGAGGCTCGATTCTGTGTCTCTTCCGAACACTGCTATGCCGTTCTCCGTAAAAACAGGAGCGAACACGCCATACTTGGGGCGAGGCGTTGAATGAAGAACTCCATGGGAATCTACAAAGAAAAAGAGAATTCCTTCGTTTTTTAAATGTTTTTCAACACCGGGATAGTAGGCGCATTCCGGTAGCCAAAACCCTTTGGGGCGTTTACCAAAAACTTTTTCATGATGGTCGCATGCCATGCGTATTTGGGCTTTTACAGCCGATTCGTTTTGGGAAATCAGCGGCAGAAAACCGTGAGTGGCGGCGCATGTGATTATTTCAAGGTAACCTGCGTCCATAATGTTGCCGAATGCTGAAATAATGTCGCAGTCATATTTTTCGATATAAGCTCTTTTAGCCTCGCTCAGGCTCCAAAGGTAGTTCTTCGCAAGGTCGTTCAGCTTAGGGATATGGGCGGTTCTTTCAATCTCCTTTTCAGACAGTTCAATTAGCCTGTTTAAATGCCGCAAGAACCGCTCTTTTAGCAGGTCGTCTTGTAGCATCGATGTGAGGGTTGGCGAGAAAGAGATGGTCAGGCCAAACTCGACCATGTCTTTCTTCAACCCCTCGACAACCGATAGCAGGGGGAGATATGTTTCGATTATGGCTTCGAAAAGCCAGTCCTCTTCTAAAAACTCCTCATGTTCCGGATGGCGCACATAAGGCAGATGCGCGTGCAGAACTAAAGCTAAGTACCCATTAGGTGTCATTGCGCTTTTTCGCTTGTCAAACAGCTAATCGTTAGCCATTTCTTCGTCGGGAAGCGATAGCTTAGACGAAATGTAGGTGCGCCTCGTAACTGTTGGCGATATCTCGCGAGTTTCAAGTCTGTCACCCGATGTTGCGAAAACAGGAATGTCTATGATCCCGTCTGGCAGAGAGAACCTGGCTGAGAACGTGCCGTCTGGTCTTAAGTTTAACTCTTTTCCCATCATGGTAACAGTTGCGTCAGGCGCAGTGCCGCCGTATACGATGAGTTCACAGTCGAGCCAGAAATGAAACCCGCGCTCTTTGTCTCTTGCCGTCATTTCTTCTGACGCGCCAAAACTTGAAACCGCTTCCGATGCTCCGGCTCCGCCTGGAAACATAAGCTCAGAGCCGCCAAGCGAACTAAAACCTTTAACTCCGCCGCTGGAGATGGAGTATAGCCTCATGAACGCTTCGTCAGGTGTTTGCCACGCACTATCTGCTTTAGCCGTTGATGGCCGTTCGTCAGGAGTCATTACTTTGGCCGATGTGGCAACTGCGGCAAAATTTCCGTTTTCGTCTTTCAGGCCTACACAAATGACATATTCTCCCCCGGCCTTCTCCAGGCTTATATATTTGTTGCCGGAGCCGGATGAAGCGTTGAGATCAAAAAGTAGCCGGGCCCCTGCTGTTAAACTTTCCTTCCCTGTAACATCGAAAATTCGTAAAGCCCATATAAGTGAATCTTCTGTTTTGTCGAGGGATTTTGCCGCAACTCTTTTGCTCTCGGAGTTTGTTGCCCAGTAAACGTAAATCGTTCGCGGATCGCGTGGGAGGGCGATTATGTGGTTGTCGCCCTGTTCAGCCGGAAGAGGCGCATCTGTGGTGGTGCTTGCCAAATCCTCTGTCTCCTCGGCGATAAAAAACTTTCCTTCACCGTTTTTGAAGCTCCAGTCACGTTTTTTGGTGCGTAAAACCGGTTTCCTGGTTGGCTTATCCACTGTGATAGTGTCAGAAGCGGTAGCCTTTGGAGACATCTTTTTGGGAGCCGATGCTTTTGTTGCCGTTTTTGCATTCAATGAAGTTCTCTTTTTAACAGCTACTGCAGGTTTTGCCGCTACTTTTTTAGAAGAGGCTGGCTTCGCCGTTTTTTGCTTGGCCGTTGATGCAGGTTTTGCCGTTTTTGCAACTGCCTTTTTTCTCGCGGTTGCAGGCTTACTTTTTGCCTTGGCCATCTCAGCTTTTTGGATAGCCAGGATTATTTTATCTTTTCTCATCGAAGCGCGGGCTCCGGCCTTAAGCCTGTCCGCCTTTTTTAAAAGTTCGTCTTTTGTAAGTTTGGAAAGCTCTTCTTGTCTTGTAGCCATTTAAACGGTGTTCCTCCTGTAATGTAATTTCTGTGAAGAGATATAGCAATATTCGTACCGAAGAAATGTGATTGATTGTTGGCAATAAAAACAGAGTGTTGTGTGCAGGTGGGACGATTGATGCGTCTATCTTTACCGGGGCGCCCCAATAAATGCGGGCTAAATTCCACAGTTTCGCAAAAAATGTAGATAAAAACCTACGTTTTGGCGGATAATTTTTCGAGCATGGCCATTACCTGTTGCCTGGTCGATTCAATATCGCCTGAGTTCTCTATTACGAAGTCAGATAAAGCCACTTTGCGGGCAGTCGGCCACTGTGAGTTTATTATGGCCCTTACGTTTTCCTCTGATATGCCGTTTCGCTTTTTTGCCCGGTCAATCTGCTGTCCCTCGCTACATGTAACTGTAATCTTGTAGTCCATAGCGGTAAAAAGCCCTGATTCAAACAGGAGAGCGGCTTCGACGACGATAAGGGCGTTTTTATCTTGCGAAAAAATCTCCTCGAAACGGAATGTTAGCATTCCCAATATTCTGGGGTGGAGAATCGCTTCTAGCTTTCTACGTTGTTCCGGGTTGTGGAAAACTATTTTACCCAAGGCTTTGCGGTTGATGAGTCCGTTTTTTGACAAAATATCTTTGCCAAAGTTTTCAACGACCGACAAAAAACCTTTGGTTCCAGGTTCCACTGCCTCACGAGCAAGCTCGTCGCAGTCTAAAAGATATGCCCCATTGTTCACGAATATAGAGGAAACAAGGCTTTTGCCGGTGGCAAATCCTCCGGTCACTCCGACTATCGGCATGTTTTTGCATCCTTATCCCCACAATATAAGCCTATTTTTTGCAGTTGTTCCAGTAGTGGCTCCATGGGGAGCCCTATTATATTCGTAAGACTGCCTCTATAGTTTGCAATCCACTCTTTTGCGCCACCCTGAATCGCGTATCCGCCCGCCTTGTCCATCGGCTCCCCTGTGTTTACATAATTATCTATGAGGTCTGATGATATCTCCTTGAACATCACGAATGTTACTTCAGCGTGGCTCCAGCTTATATTCCTGGCGTGCCAGACAAGCGAAACACCGGTTATTACCATATGTTCCCTGCCAGATAAGCTGTTGAGCATACGGACTGCATCTTTTTTATCTTTCGGTTTGCCGAGTATCGCTTCACCCAAGACAACAATCGTGTCGGCGGCAAGAACGGGCAGAGCATCACGCCTGCCTGCTACGGCTCCCGCTTTTTTTATGGCGGCACAAACGACGTTTTCCGAGGGGCTCAGGGTTGGGTCGAATGTTTCGTCTATATCGGGCGGGTCGATGCTAAAAGAAATCCCGTTGGCGTTTAAAAGTTGCGATCTTCTGGGAGAAGACGAAGCGAGTACCAGTTTCATCCTCATATGTATACAACTGTTTCTCGTCTGCGAACAACTGGTTTTCACCTTTTTTTGCTTTTTGTGGGAAGTTAGCTAAAAAAGAGGCAAACTGCACATTTTGACTCGATTTTTTACATATTGATCCCGATTTTGACCATATTTAGTAAGAATCCTAGTATTTTTTCAAGGAAAAGTCTGATTTTTTAAATAAGACATTTTCGTCATGGTATGGCTCGATTTCACACCTTGTCGGCTATTTGGCCATATTATCTGCCAGCTGTAACACTTTAAAAAATAATGCGTTTTCATTGGAAGTCGATGTAAAAAAAACGCTTCCTGGTTTTTAATCAAAGTTGGAGCTATTCCAGATATTAGGTCTTCTGACATATGCCCAAAGAAAGGATAATGGCGCATCATCAAGAAAAAGGTTGGACAAAGTTTTTTTTATTATATACAATCCATGAAAATTCGTAATACCTACCGCATATATTGATGGGGTTTAAAAAGGGAACGCATGTTAGCTAATAAAGGTTTAGTAGCTATTGCCGCATTTTTTGCTATTTTGATTATGGCTACAGGCTCTGCACAAGCGCAGTGGGACCCTAACACCAAAGCGAGCAACACAGGGAGCATTACAAACACTCGCCACAACCTGACCATGTCATACAACTCCAACGCCTCGGTTATGGATTTGTCCCGGAACGATTATGGCGAGGTATGCGTATATTGCCACACTCCTCACGGATCAAGCGGCACGGTTGGTGCT
>JAJRTC010000026.1 GCA_024278445.1 Nitrospirota bacterium | reverse complement strand
TGAGCGCCGTAAGAATCTGCCCTGTCCGCAACGAGAAGAGATTTTATGTTTTTGCACGCTTCGCGGATGGCGTCAGCCGGGAACGGGCGGATTACCGCAGGATACATGCAACCCACTTTTTTGCCCTCGGCACGAAGCTTGTCTACAACTTCCAGCACGGTATCTGCGGCGGAGTTTACGATGAAGATCGCAGTGTCGGCGTCTTCCATTTTATAGCATTCAAGCGGGGTATATTTCCTGCCGGATAACGCTTCCCACTCCTTGAAAACTTCAGTGATAACGCTCTCGGAAGCTTTCATCGCCATGGAGAGTTGTTTTCTGTTGTTTATCTGATCCGGATCATTCATGTATGGCCCAATGGTGATAGGCTTTGATGGATCAACGGAAACATTAACCTGCTTCACCGGCCCGACGAAATCCTGAATGGGCTTGCGATCTTCAAAATATTGAACACGCCGTTTTTGATGTGACGTAAAGAAACCATCGTCTGCAACTATAACCGGAAGACGAACATCGTCGGCCTCACCTATTTTAACGGCAAGAACGGTCATGTCATAAACGGCCTGCGGATCTTTAGCGCATAAGATAATCCAGCCCATGTCCATAGTGGAGATAAGGTCGGAATGGTCGCCACGAATATCAAGCGGGCCGGAAACAGACCGGCACACAAGGTTTAGCACCATAGGATACCTGGTGCCCGATTGCACCGGAAGCTGTTCTAAGGAATAAAGAAGCCCATTGGCGGATGTCGCGTTAAACACACGTCCACCGGCTGTTGAGGCACCGTAACAGATACCTGCCGCGCCATGTTCTCCGTCACCTGGTACGAGCTTTATATCATTCTCTTCATTGGCCCACATCTCATCTAGATATTCGGCCACTTCCGTAGACGGCGTTATCGGATAGTAACCCATAACGTGAAAGTTTATGTGCGATCCGGCGAGGGACGCCATTTCGTTACCGGAACGAAAGCCCGTCACTTGCGCCGGCTTACCAGTCGATTTTACTTCCTGTTCTTCTGTTGCCTTAGGACTCATTTATTTTTTTCTCCCTGATATCTTTCATCTTGCCTTTTAAAGAAAGGCAGAGCAGTCAATCTTTGCTTAACAACGTTATCGCACAAAAAAGCGCGACACCTACACTTTTGCCGATTCAGCCGATTCAGTGAACCCAGCTGTTATTATCGACTTGTCCACTTCATACTCTACCTCGCCCACAAGTGCGCCAAACTTGCAAATTTCAACACAGCGCAGGCAACCCTTGCAATGCATGTAGCGGATTCTCTTTAACATCTGCACTTCCTTGCCTTTTTTGTCGGTTTCTTTCTCCCACTCAAAGCAGTAGTCAGGGCAGGTGATGTCACACTCTCCGCACGACGTACATTTGTCTATTAACAAAACCGGCACAAAACCGGAGCGGGAAACCGTAAGGTCCTTATGCAGGGAACTGCCCGGATTCAAAAGGACTCCGCCTAACGGCTGGTTCATATAACCCATCTTCTGGCCCTCTCGCCTAAAAGGCTGGGCCGGATATTTGCCGTCATCCGTAAAAGTTTTCGACTGATATTCAACAGTGCCACGATCGAAGGTTTTTAAGTTAGGCTCGATAAGAAACGCGTATTTTTTGCCAAGGTTCTTCCTTATATAGTCTTTTATGGCTTCAGGGTCGATAAACCCGGAAGTAGCGGTAAGCGTTCCTAAAAGAGCCGTGTTAACACGCGTTTTTTCTTCAACGGCAATCTTCATGGCGTCAAGCGTCACCACTGTGCCGCAATGAAGTTTCATTCTGTCGCGAGCCTCGTCTGGCGTCATCTTGGTGTTTACGATGACAGTGGTATCCGCCCCGGCACCGGAGATGACTCCTGCCGTGTCGAGCATCGTTTCAAGAAAAATAACCAGCATGTGAGGCTCTGTAACGGGGCTGTTTACCCGAACGTTGGTGTTGGTATCGCAGAACCTTACGAAAGACTTGATAGGGCTTCCCTTTTTCTCAGAGCCATAGCTCGAAAAGTTGGAACCATTAAAACCCATGCCCAGAACACCGGCTTCACCAAGTATCTTGCCGGCAAGGTTTGCGCCAAAACCACCGACGGATTCCATCCTGATCTCGTAAAATCCAAGATCGTTGACTATTGGAAGCTTCGCCATAACAAATGAACCTCCTAACGTTGCAAACAGACAAGACCGATATCAGGTTTAACGCCTATTTATCGCCGGTCAGAAATGACTCTGTTCGGTTTACCAAAAAATTGAAGAGGGGCGATTATACAAAATCAACCACCCAAAGTCGATTTTTTTTAAACCCGCCACCACCCTGTTTAAAAATCATTGTAGCTGAATCAAAACCGCTTTGTAAGTAGGTAGGCCGATTTTTTAGCTGAATGGAGGCTTTAACAGGTTGCTGAACAAGTCGCCACGTTGTCATTCCAGGAAGCCTTTAGGCGACGAAGAATCTCATAACACCATTAATATCAATGATCGAGATTCTGAGCAAAGCTCAGAATGACTGGAGAAAATAGTTTTTCAAAAACCTGTAAAAGGTTGCCTAAATCCTGAGACGGCCAGACATGGCCTTGCTCAAAGTAACCTCGTCGGCATATTCAAGATCACCCCCCATAGGAAGGCCGCGTGCGATTCTCGTAACCAGAACGCCTTTATCCGCAAGGAGTTTGCCTATATACATGGCAGTAGCCTCGCCCTCGGCACTAGGGTTGGTTGCGACGATTACCTCTTTTACGCCATCGCGCCCGGCTCGTTCCACCAGGTCGTCAATTTTCAGCTCATCAGGGCCGATCCCGTCTAACGGAGACAAAACCCCCATCAGCACATGGTATACCCCCTTAAATTCGCTGGTACGTTCTATGGCGAAAACGTCA
>JAJRTC010000025.1 GCA_024278445.1 Nitrospirota bacterium | reverse complement strand
TCCACCGGATCGCGATTTGCATTCTGAAGAAAATCGCGGGCAGGAAATGGCAGGCTGTCAAGATCAGCTACTCCCTTACGCAACAAGTTTTTGATAACCTTTCCATCGTCAGAGCGCCAAACAAGGCCAAGTATATCGTAATAATCTTTACGCCCCTGCCGGAGCGCTTCTACAAGAGCAAGTGTTGTTTCCTCGCCTTCACCTATAATGGAGAAATCAAAGAGGGGCTCCTGTTCCATAATCTGCTCTGCCGCCATCACCAGAAATGGCCCGCCAAAAACTGTTTTTACGTTGGGCCGTCTTTTCTTCAGGTGGGTTACTACCTGCTTTACCTCCCTGAAGTTAACCATATTTACCTGAAAACCAAACAGGTCTCCTTCAAGCTTGGCGGCAACCGCTATCTGACCTTCACCCTTGCTGGCAAAACATTGGTGAATGAGTGTTGGGACGCTGTTTACACGCAAAAAAGCGGCAAGAGCCGCAACTCCCAAGGGTACTTCTTGCTCATATTGAAAATCGCCGTCTTTAACGACATTAACGAGGGTAACGCACATAGAAACTCCGATGTATGCAGTCTTATCGGATGAAGTTTGCAAATACTTAAGCTGAACGTAAGTCTAGCACTAGGGGTATTGGAAGCGCAACCTGCGCCACCACCAAGCTTTTTATGGCGACAGATTTTTTGCCGGAGAGCTATTATCGCTGGCTTCAACGCCTTGCCAGGAGATGAACTGCTTTATTCATATAATCAGATATAAGCAGATCTCCTTCCCCAAAAGGCATTCCTGATGATATACAAAAACACTCTTTTAAAATAAACGTTTTATCCTCTTGCGTCAGTTGGTTTATTTGATACAGGTATTTATCATTTCTGTATATCTGTAGCCCGGTTTCCGTAGCCACAGCCAACATGGACTCATTAATCAAAGCGCCAGACATGGGGCCAACTATTAATTCATTTCCAATAAAATGTCCGGATTTTTTATGGATATCGTATACGTATATTTTATCGTCTGGACGATTTGAAAATACCAGTTTATAGCCAAAGCTGGAGACCTCATTAAAACCGGGCGGAACAACGCCGAGATGTTCGCACTTGCCTAAAATTTCGTTAAACAACAATATTTCACCTGAGAAAATGTTAAAAACTATCAAATCGCCACTTGGCATAAAATGTATTTTGTAAGAAACAAAATCTGGGTTAGGGATTACCTTGTCGGTAATATCGCGCGTTTTCCCGCTTCCAATCTTTACGATTTTAATACTGCTACCGGCTTCCCTGTTTTTATTATTTCTAAAAGATGTATATATCAGGTCACCGGCGGGAGTTAGGTCTATTCCCGTTATAAAAGCGGGGTTCTCCAGCAGAGGTCGGCACCCATCGCCTAATGTATACAAAAACAATTCACGTGGCGCGGTTAGGTTATTGACCACTATAAGCTGGGAATCGTTAATGGGGAGAATGAGATAGGGTTGTATCGGCTCCCCAGTGGCGGGGTGATTCATTTGCACACTCTGTATGTAACGCAAGCTGTAATTATCATCAGGCAAACCGGAGCCATTCGGGAGATCGGAAGTGGACTGGCCCGTGGATAGAGTGATTGCTGGTACACTCGTGTCAGAGAGCAACCTTTGCCGTCGCTTGACCGTTTCCCATCTCTTCACAAAATCCTCGCTATCTTGCAATTCTTCGCTAAAACGATCTATAAGTTTTTTGGCGGATTGAAAATCGCCGCAATCTTGCAAGATGCTTGCGAATCTTAACGCGTCTCGGTTTGATTTTACTTCTCCAAGCAGTGGCGAGAACACCTTCAAAGCATCATTTTTCTTCCCTTTGCTTAATAATAGTTCGCAATAGCAGGAAGCATATGTAAGTTTCAATTCGTCATTTTGAGCGATTCCATAGCTGTAAATGGCCATCGCAGTGTCGATATACCCAAGCTCTACACATACCTGTCCAATTACTGAAAAAATGGTTGTGGGAATACCCCTTACGTCACCAAAAAGGCTTAGAAGAAGATTCGACATCAACCATCTGCTTTCAACCGGCTTGGGTGTGAACGAGTTGTCCAGCCTGGAGAGGGATTTCTCGATATAACTGAGATGGGCAAGGAGGAATGAAATCACCGTAGAAGCGTTGGAAAACGCCAGGATATTCAGTTTTTCCGGGTTCCCGGAATTGTCCTTGAACCACTTTATTATTTCTGAGTAATCTTTTAGCCTTTGTTCATATTCACTTTTCATTAGCTGTGCAATATCCACAGCTTCTTTGGCCAGCTCGTTTTTCCAAACGTTGTTTGTTACCAAGTCTATAGCCTTGAAAATAGTTTTTATCACTATTTCCCGGTAAACCTCCTGGTTTCTTTTTGCCTCCAGGTAGCGAAGGTTTAGCGATTGTAGCCGGAGCTGGGCTTTATTTTCGTTTTGTCTT
This sequence comes from Nitrospirota bacterium, assembly GCA_024278445.1. Classification (GTDB taxonomy): domain Bacteria; phylum Nitrospinota_A; class UBA7883; order UBA7883; family JAJRTC01; genus JAJRTC01. The sequence continues at coordinate 27,832 of JAJRTC010000025.1, read as the reverse complement.
TCAAGGTTGGCTTTGCGAAGATTATCAAGCACCTCGTAATATTCAGCCATCATGTTGCATATTTTGCCTTCAACCTCAAGCAGTGCTCTGGCTGCTGACGATGCCGATGAACGGCACGCGCCGATAAATTTCCTGGCCATTGGGGTGCTATTTTCATCAGGCCCCTTAGCGATCAAGTATGAATGCCATTTGTCGCATTCAATCTCTGTCCACCTGTTAGGCGGATCCTGCAACTGTGAATCTTCCGGAAAAGATATAAGAGCATCATTCTCATCAGGTGTGGCACGAAAGCTACAGATGAAACGCGTTGCAATACCCTTACTGCAATCGACCAAGGTTAACTTAAAAGAGCCATCATCTACTTTTTCAGTCAGGCAAGCCAAGGATTGGGTTAAGTCTGAACCAGGGCCAACAGGCGTTGAGCGCCACGGGAGCCTTAGGTTAACAAGTTTCAGTGGGGTATTTATTCCGCCCAGAAGAACGATATCCTGGTTAAGTGGTGTCAGCAGATTGGGGTATGAGTATGGGTGTTCCCCATCAACATCCAGCCGCGCTTCGTAGATAGGCTCACCGGTTACGGTTACATGGCAAATGCGCCGGTTACCGGTATCCGCTATTAATAACGTCCCATCATCAAGCATGGAGAAAGCCTCCGGATAAAGATATCCTTGTGTGGGCGATTCCCCTGCGAACAAGATTGTCTCAGGGTCATTTAGTCTATCTTCGCTATTACGGTCGATTAATTTCCCGAACGCCGAAATGAACTCTCCATTTTGCGTATGTCTTTTAACTCTTCCATTATTGCGATCCAATATCAAGAGGTCGCTATTCCTGTCAGTCAGAATGGCTACCGGCTCGTCGAAGTTATCGTTACCATTACCAATGGAACCGAAGGTTGAGATAAAATTACCGTCAAGGTCAAACTGTTGTATGCGATGGTTCCATGAATCGCACACAAAAAGAGTTTTTGCGCCGTTGTTATCCGCAATGGCAATGCCACGTGGATACCAGAACTGCCCATGGGTGTCGCCTTTACAGCCAAAAGCCTTGGCGAACTCAAAGTTATTATCTAAAACAATGATGCGATGGTTGAATTCATCGGAACAATAAAAACTCCCGTCATCGCCAACAACGATTGTATGAAACGCCAATGCTTGCGGATCGGGCACATTTTTAATGCCAAACGTATCTGTGACGGAAATGTTAAACAACGGTGTGATAGCGTTTTTTGTTTTCACTTTATTTATAAAATTGCCAATTTTAAAAGCTTAGAGTAAAACCGGACAAAACGTGTGTATTGTAACGAGTTTGCCAGCGTTAAACAAACAATCATCATATTTTCTGAATGTGTCGGTGTCCAAGTTCTTTGTTTGTGTTTACTTTTTCAGCCTATCACCTGAGAGCGTGAGGGGCTACCCTGTGTTGGCAAAGCAGTCGCTTATGGTTTGGGCAACATCGGGAGGGGTTAAGCCAAGATCGTCTCGAAGCTGATCGATGGCAAGTGCGGTGTGGGGCTGAATGGAGCCAGGAGCTAGACGGGCGTCATGAGCCGATATGGGGTGAATCAATGCCTCGTTCGCATGAATGACTCTTGCACCTATACGGGCCGCGTCGGCATATGAGATATCGCGCTCTCCCGACAGGTTCAAAATACCGTTTCGTTTTGTTTGAATAACGCGTTCGATGGCGAGCAGGGCAAATGAGAGGGGGATGGGTGCCATTACCATGTCGTAAAACGGGGTGATCGGTTTCTGGCTTTGCAGTGACTCTTTCCATGCCCTGAAAAGGGGAACGGAAAGGGGCAAAACTTTATTAAGGCGAATCACCCCCACATCACCCGTTGCTCCCATTAATCGTCTCTCTACTTCCGCCCGCTGCCGTCCATACTCAGTGGCCGGGCGGGGCTTTGTCGTTTCATCGGGTAGAAGAATTGAGCCGTCGTAGACCTTGTCGGTGGAGAGGTAGAGGGTGAAAATATTCCGCTTGGCAAGGAGCGCTACCAGTGCCAGAACTCGCTCTACATTAATCCTTGACGTTTCTGTCGGATCCTTGTGGCATTCTTCTAGTTTTGTCACCCCTCCAGCTATCAATGCGGTTGTAACGGCATCGGGGAGATCCCATTTTTCTGGCCGGTCAGCAAGGTCGAGAAAAACGTAATTATCGGCAACCCTCTCCTTGCGCCGTGTCGTCCCGATAACCGGAAGACCTGCCGCACGCCACTTCCTTAAAAGAGCACCACCGATCATACTGTCAGCGCCTACAACCAGAAGAGACATTGGGTTTAATCACTCAAAATAGATAAATTCATAATCGCCGGTATATCCAAAGCGCTCGAAGAGCCAGGTCCACTCGTCTGGCCTGAAAAACGATTCGCAGGTAAGAACCCAGCATTCAAGATTGAAAAGCTCTTGCTCATTGCGATAGCCTTCCATGGTGATAAACTTGTTTTTTCCCACCCGCTCTATTTCACTTAAGGCCGCCTCCAGTTCATAAATCCGTAGGTTGTGCAACGTGGTAAATGAGAGGACCAGGTCAAACTGATTGTCATCATAGGGAAATGGATCTTGCGCCCGCCCGGCGGTTAAATAGGGACGGACATTTTCTTCCGCATTTTCCACAGCGTAAGAGGAGATATCGAAGCCTGTCACCGTAGCTTTGGGCAGAAGTTTTTGGAACTCGCACAAGACGAAACCTTTCCCGCATCCGACGTCCAGTATACGTGCGTCGTCTTCAAGGTTATAGCGCTCTATAAGGGCACGTGCTACCGGTTCATAACGCCCGTCATAGACATAGCCCCCATAACCTGTTCGTCGTGACCCGTCAAAAAAATCGCGGTCATAACGCTTGGCCACCTGCATACACATAACCTTGTCGTCGTTCATTCGTGGCAGATATTCCCGAACTGTTTTTGTGTGCAGTGGTGTGATGATGGAAAGTTCTTCACCCATTTACAGGTCGCCTCCGGTTGTTGTTTTGGCTTCGCCGCCGCTTAAACGAATGACATGTGATCGGTCTCGGCATCGAGATAGTTGAGTATCAGCTTGTTTTTTTCGTTGGCCAGGCAATGATGTTTGCACTCTTTTGTCGGTTCGATGTCAAAAAACTTGTCACGTGCGCCATACCAGAAATCCCTGAAGCGTTGTTCTTTCAAGGAGCCGAGAAAACCACATGTCATGTTATACGGCTTGTCCTGGCACGAATAGACATGCTGGTCGGCTCCTATGATAGGGAGAATCTGGATGTAAGGGCACCAATGATATTCTTTGTCGAATTTCTCGTCGAGAATATGGTAAGCGTCGTAGATATCAAAATTCTCTCCGGAAAATCGTTCCTTAGTGCGGTCTATCTGCTCACGCACCCTGTTATAAATTGGCTCATGATATCGATTGTTTTCTTTTCCGTCGCTGGAGATAACACAGGGGGCGATTTTTACGTTATCAACGCCGAGACTGTAAATTTTTTCGACAAAAGTTTCGATATGCGCGGCGTTTTTCTGATCGACAATATAGCTGACACCCAGTTTACACGCACCTCCCAATTGCTTGAAAGCCCGCATATTTTCCAGCACTTTCGTAAACTCCCCTTCACGAATGCCACGGTAATCGGCATAGCTTTTATCATCCCAGCCATCCATTGAAACGCGGAGCCAAGTGGCATGGGCGGCAAAAATCTCGGCCAGTTCACCCGAAAGCTTTGCGCCATTTGTAAGGCTTGCGAACTTTAGCGGGCCGTCGACGATTCTTTTCACCACATCAAGTAGCGGTTTGTAATAGAAGGGGTCGCCACCACCTGAGAAGGTGACCGCCTCGACACCCATCTGCTCGACATCATCAATGATCTCCATCATTTTATCGCGGGGGATTTCATCACGCTCATTCATATCTTGCCCTACCTGCAAGGCGTCTACCCTGTAAGCGCAATATGAGCAATGATGGGCACAAACGTTGGTTGGTTTTATCCTGATATGGATAGGTGCAAGGGTCTCCTGTGCAGATAGGGGAAGGGAGGCCAGCTTTTCAGGGTAATGCAAGACCTTGAGGTTTGAGTAGACTTGGCCCATCGGTTCTATCGCTCCGTTATTTGAAAAATATGATTTGTCATGACGCCGGTGGGGCTGAAGGATTGGCGGTTATTGTAGTAAATGATAGCCACAAGCAATAGCAGTTTATAATATTTTCGAGGTCTTCAATTATTATGAAACAAAAAGTTCTATAGCGCATCAAGAAAAGCGGGAAGCCCGGGTTAACATGACCTTTGCATGTTCAAAGTGAGGCTGAAGGAAATGGCCGTTGACACCCAAAAGAAAGCCACGTAATAATGATTGGGGATATTAACCGCCACCCAATTTCAACTTGATTTGTGGCGCCGCTACAAGTATCACTACTTCTTTAAAGTCAACATGGGTCATTGAACAATTCAGAAAAAATAGTATTGATCGGCACTGCGCCAAATGAATACTTGATAAATGCCTTTAATGCCCTTACAAAAAAAGGCTATAAAGTTATTCCAATTGTCAAAAAGGACAGGATAGACGTTATAAAGCCTGTGATTGCTTGTTCCAGAGTATTCAGGTCGGATATATCGTGGTGGCATTTTTCACTGTTGCGCCTGATACGGTCGTTACACCCTGATCTGATCGCACTTGTAATTGGCGATCAATTTCATCATGAAAATGTTACATTCGCTTTAAAGCTGTGGAAGCGCCTGGGCTTGTTGGGCGAGGCGAAAATCTATGCGTCTCTTTCAACCGACCCTGCAAACTTGGAATATTGGGGAGGCGATATACCCATAAACGGGTACAGGTATTACCGCACCCTGAACAACTCCAGATGGAAAAATTTAGCTCTTCCTTATCTTTCTGATGATCCAGTTAACACCTGGAAAAATAATAGAATCGAGACCCATGTTACCGTTACTTCTCCAGACGGAGTTTATCGGAGCTGGACTCTGCATATAGACTCCGATGGAGCAAGAAGAACATCACCTGAAAAAAAATCTGAAAATTTAAAACAAACCGTAGTTTTATTGGGAGGCGATTTTACCTTTGGGGCCGGGCTGGCTGACGAGGAGACATTCGCATGGATTCTGGAAAGTGAATTCCCTTCCGTTAGTTTCAGAAATTATGCGACGGTAGGATACGACCTGCTCCAAATTGAACGAGCGCTGAAGAGAGTGCTAGAAAACAGTTCTCCTGAAATGGCGATCATTGAAGTTTCAAAACAGGTTGTAGGCGTTTCTGCTCAATCCGGAGATATCTTTCGCAGAATCATTTCTAACTTTACAGAATCACAAATCAAGCCGGTAGTCGCACCCATTGATAATTATTCACGATCATGGGTCGAAACGATTCTGGGCAATGATCCAGATAATATAAGCATATCCGACCCTATTGACACCGGCAATCAAATATCACCGTGCTCCCATAGGAAGGCGGCAAATACCCTCGCGGATTATGTTTCGGGCCATTTTGATGTTCACAGAATAGAGGTAAACGACTTAAGCAACAGTTTCGAAAAAAGAGAACCAGCTACGCCTGCATGCGGTCAAGCGCAAAAACAGATAAGCTTTCATTTAATAAATTATGTTTGGGGTTCTGATTTTATACGATTGTATTTGGATGTAACTCTTCCAAACCATACAGCGGCGGGCAAATTATCAAGCTTTGCACAAGAATCAAATTCGATTTATAAGGTCTACACAACCCGGAAAGACGCCGAAGTTATCAAGGCCCATCCCGCCTTTAAGCATATCGAGCTATTGATGCCAACAGAGATTGTCACAATGGATCATCTCTTTTCTGAAGGGTGGGAAAAGAGGAACAACTCACTTTTAATAATGACTCAAATGCACCGGGTGGCAATTAATTCCGCCAACCTGGCCGATGCAAGATTAGTCATACTTCCCCCAGACCAGATTTACTCAGATGGCGTTTTTGAAAAAATAATCGAACATGCCAAGCGGGGTAAACGTGCCGTGATGATAAATGGTATCCGTGTTGTAAAAGAAACATTTGTTCCCGCATTGAATAAAACTATTAAGGTTTATGGCAACACGATATTACAGCCGCCAAAATTGCTAAAATTAGCGTTTGAAAATTTGCACCCTATTACTCAATCAGAATTTTTTGATGCACATCCATTTTCATCAGGGCCTGTTAACCTTTATAAAAGTGTTGAAGATGAGGGCTTTGTAACACACAATTTGCACATGCACGTTCTGATGGTGCATCCCAAATGCCACGTTCCCCTTAAGGAAGGCAACTTTGACACCACCTGGCTTGCCGCTTCATGCCCGGATTTTAGCGATTATCATGTTGTGAACGATTCCGACGAAATGGTTGCTGTTGAAATTAGCGATGCCAATAAGCGTGTGGGCATGAATGGCGGTGGCCCTATTGATAAAAAGCGATTGGCCCGGTTTTACAAGAAGAATGGAACACATATCCATTGGGAGTTATTACAAATTCCCGTTTTACTGCATACCTGCAAGTTAAACGACAAATGGGACGTTACACAGAAATTTACTAAAAGTTTTGTTAGGTCTACTCTCCCGATAAGTCGCAGGGTTGCCAGCTATTTTAAAGCTCACCGCCGTTATTAAATTTTCCGCACGACAGCCCGCACCTCGTCGCTTTCAGCGTTAATGAAACATTCTATGCTAGCCTTACTATTAAAAACCTCACTGACGACCACACGCTCTTCCTTGTTCCAAAACAACAATTCGCCATCGTCATCCTTGCAAAAGTTCCATTGATGAAGACCGCGATACCTGCATCGCTCCGCTTCATTCACCCTGTGGTTCAAGGCTACGCAATGCCCAGGTTTCACCACCTCCAACATCTGTGATAAACCGAGGAGAGGATCAAACGAGTGGTCGAGGGCGTTGGAACAATATACAAAATCAAACCTTTTTTTTGAAAAAAGCTCAAGCAGGTTTTCCACGTTTCCCTGAAGTATCGGGTATTGCAGGGTGATGTCATGCTCGGCAAGCAGAGCGGAGTACTCATCCGCCAGCGGATCAACAGCCACCACCTTTACGTTTTTTCCTTCCCACAAAGTTCCGATGCCTGCAAAAGGGCCCGGACCAACGTCAAGAATTGAGATGTCAACCCCGCATTCGTCTCCAAAAAGTTCTTTAATCCACGGGTTCAAAGGGGTATTCCCACCTTGGGTTTTAAGAAAATCCAGCTGAGTTTCCCAATATCTTATTTCAGTCGGAAGGTTTTCATCCCACAATTTTTTTCCGGTTGATTCAGTCATTTGGTTCCAGTAACTCCCCACAGGCATTTATAAACTTTATATTTTGCGCTTGTGACTTTTCAGCAATATTCATCACATTGCCAAAACTCCTGCAATGAAGCGTGTTGGACGGGATAAGCGCAAGGTCGGCGCCATAATCGACAAGAGCGCGTTGAACAGATTCTCCCAAGGTATCCCAGTTCAGGAAGCCCGGGTCGTTCGCTGTTACCAGCTTTATTGCGGGAAACCTGCGTTGATACTCGTCAACATAATCAGAATGGCACAAAAACATAACTTCGCAATTCCACGTTTTTAAAATGGATTCAAAACAGTTGTCGAGATGCCAATCCCTGCTTGATCTGAATAAAAGTATCTTGCGCGGTGCGGGCGAAATTTTCTTGGCGTAACGCGGCCAGTTATCTGCAAAAAGTTTTTTATCGCGAGTCCTGCGGGCATTGTCATAGGCTACAAGTGCGCTCTTACGCATCTCTTTTATCTTCTCCGCCGGATATCCCGGCATGGAGATAACCGCGTCTTCACCGCCATCGAACCTGTTCCAGTCTACAGTATCTAAAAGTCCTTCCGTTTTTGCCCAGTCGAAAAACGGTGTTCCCGGTTGTGGCGTGCATATGGAAATCTGGCAGTCGCACAGAAGGTCAGATTTTATAAGGTCTGCCATAAGGTGAACGGTTTTTCTATCCTCCTCTTCGTTTGCACCTCTGCCGCCCAACGTAAAGGTGCCAAACATTTTTATGGCAACACGCTTTGCCGTTTCTAACGTTTTATATAGCTTGTCCGGCCTGTGCTTTCCTTTAAGGCCCATTTGCTCTGCTGAAACATCGCTCGCCGTTTCTATGCCTATCCGCACCTTGTAATATCCCGCCCTTTTCATAAGCTCCAAAGATTCATCGTCAAAGGTGTTATAGGCGCACATGGCGTCATATTTAAAATGATTCAGCCGGGCAGTGATAATAGCCCGCGCCAGTTCCTTCGTATATTTGATGTTACCGTTATGAATTTCGTCGTCAAAAAAGAAACCTTCCAGCCCTGGATATTTTTCGCCCATTTTCTGAATTTCCGCGATGACGTTCGCAACCGGCCTCGTGCGAAACTGCGACCCGCCAAAATATGAATGACGCGCAACGCAATAGACGCAACCGTATGGGCATCCGCGTGTCGCGTATATCTGTATCTCGCGATATTCACACACGAGATCAGCATTTTTTGCATATTCATAGCGGTTAACGTCGTCATCTTCCGGGAATGGCAGGTCTTTTACATTTATAAGACAGGATAGATCGAACGGTATCAGGTTTTCAGGCTTCGCCCCGTTTTTAAAAAAGTTAAGCGCAGACTTTAAAAACTCGCCCTGAACGACGGTGTCGGCAAACACCAGGCCTTCTTCAGGAAACGCCGTTACATGCTGGCCGGTTATCATAATTTTAGCGCCGGTTTTCTCTTTTACCTGGCGAGCGATCCATTCGTCTTCCCGAAAAGTGCGTGTGGAATTTTCGAACACCAGCCAGTCCGGTTTTTCGTTTATCAAAACTTCGGCATATTTTTCCTTGTTATATCGCTCAAGACAGCCGTCTACAAGCTTTACGTCGTGATCCGTATCCCGCTTTAACAGTGAGCTTAAATAGGCCAGATCACGCGGATAAAAAGTGTATTGGTCGTCAAACCCCATCGACGCTGTGGTCCATCTGCTTGCATACGGGATGATGCTCCATCCGTCGCTATCCACCCCAACCGTGTTAGCCAAAACTATTTTCATTTATTCTCCTGAAAGTCTGGCAAGCCCCAATGAGGCCTCGTGATGTTCTTTAAACCCTTCAAGCGTTTCCCGGTAACAACGCATGGCATCGCCTTTTCGGTTTTCACCTTCCAGCAGGCGACCTAAATGAAAGTTTGCGCTGTAATAAAACCTGCGCTCATCCGTGCCGTTTTTATCGGCCATGGATATTACATACTTTAACTCGGTTTCCGCCTCGCTTTTTCGCCCAAGCTCCACAAGACAGAGGGCCGAGTGATATTTTGATTTTACCGCATCGTTATCGGGCATCTTTTTAAAATGGTTGAGCGCAGTATCAAAACGCTTTAAGCGAAAATGGAAAACCCCGTCGGAAAATTCCAAAGAGCCTGCCCCAGGGTCGGCATCAGAGCGTCCTGCCGGATCGAGATGATGCGTAACATGCGCCTCTCTGAATATTTTCAGAGTAAAGCCTGCGTCCCATACGCGATGGCAAAAATCTACATCGTCCCGCTGATGGTTTTTAAGGTTCTCATCAAACTTCACCTTTTTAAAAACATGGCGGCAGATAATCATGAGGCACCCGCCTATATAAATATTTTTGCCGGTTTCAGAATAGTCAAGTTTTCTGGTAGGGCAGGTTAAATCATCGCGGCTCCCCCACGCCCAGTCATACCACCTATCCCCTGCGGGCGTTATAACCCTGCAACCGGCAACGTCGAACTTTTCATCAAAACGCTTTTTTATATTCTCGTACCAGTCTTTTGGGAAAGAGATATCGTCGTCTAGCAATATAAGGATGTCCCCTTTTGCAGTCTCCATCGCCAGGTTCCGCATTTTACAAATTGCGGCAGACCTGGCAAGTTTTTGCTTTTCGATATACACAGCACGTTTGGGCATACTTCCCTCATAAAGGCCAATCACCACAATCTCGTGTTCGGGGAGATTCTGCGCCTCGATGCTTTTAATCAGCCGCTCCATAGATTCCGGCCTCTGCCCGCCACTTATAATTATGAACGAGATCAATTTTTGTTCCTTATCGTCAATATCAATTATCATGCTGTATACAGGATATACGAGCTTTTATATTTTGGAAGGGCAGGTGGAGAATTATTGGAATTTGGGGAATATGAAGAGCCTGACGCAAGTGATGCCAGGCTCCCTGTTCAGAAAGTCGTATATCGGATAACTATCTGGCAACGGCAACTAATGCTTCGCTTAGCTCTAATTTTTTGTCGCACACATTGCAAACGCCCACCCCGTTATCAACCGTCAGCCTCTCCCCGCATTCGCACATCCATCCCTTTATAACTCCGGGGTTTCCCACAACCATAGCGTAGTCCGGCACATCTTCTAAAACCACGGCACCGGCACCGATAAAGCTGTATCTGCCTATGGTTACCCCACATAATATGGTAGCGTTAGCGCCAATGGTTGCACCTTTGCGAACGGTTGTAGGCTTTAACTCATCCATACGTTTTATATGCGACCGAGGATTAATCACATTAGTGAAAACCATGGACGGGCCACAAAAAACATCGTCCTCAAGCGTCACACCCTTATAAACAGATACGTTGTTTTGTATCTTGCACCTGTTTCCGATAGATACGTCAGGTCCCGTAACAACGTTCTGTCCAAGGTTGCAATTTTCGCCGATACGACTTCCTTCCATGACGTGCGTAAAATGCCATATCTTCGTTCCTTTACCAATTTCACACGGCTCGTCTATCACGGCCGTTGAGTGTGCGAAGTAACTTTTTCCTTCCGTCTTCCGGGTGCCGTTAAACTGAATTACCCTCTTCTCTTCTAACGATCTCTGGCATGCAGAGAGAATCCGCAAAGTGTTCAGCCCTTCTGCACCATCCGTTAGTGGGGCCTTGCGTGTTTCTATCGATTCTAAAAATGCCTTGATCTCGTTCTTAAGTGGTTCACCTTTGTCAAAAACAACGGATATCGCCTCTTTTTTATGTGGCGTAGGTTCCGTTCCATTCCACTCAATTTCATGCGGATATAAAAGGAGCTTGTCTTTTTTCTCTACGTCGTTAAATACCAGCATCTTTTTAGAGCCGATGACAACGAATCTCTGCTCCTTGAACGGATGAAGCCACGAAACATAAATATGCGCCCGTGCGCCGCTTTCATATTCAAAAACGCTGATTGTGGTGTCTGCGAGTTTTTCGTGCAAAAAACAACCGCCAGAGGAATATACGCTTGACGGGTTCTCCTTTAGAATAGATTGCACAAGCGATACGTCGTGCGGTGCAAAACTCCAAAGTATGTTTTCCTCCCGTCTGATTTTGCCCAAGCTCATCCGGTTTGAATATATAGACTGCACACGCCCTATCTCACCGCTAGCTATAAGCTCCTTCATTTTTCTTACAGCCGGATGGTAATGAAGAATATGGCCAACCATCAAAACCGCTTTTTTATTTTTTGCCATGGTAATGAGTTTTTTGGCATGGTCAATTTCCAGGGCCAACGGTTTTTCAACATAAAGGTCTTTTCCCGCCTCAAGAGCTGAAGTAGCTAGCGCAAAATGTGTTTCAGCGGGAGTCGCTATAACCACACCCTTTATTTTTGGATCAGAAAACACATCGGAGTAGTCTGTGGCAAAATTTACATCATATCGGTTGCGAAACGGCTCAAGGCTTTTGGGCGACAAATCACAGATGGTTCTTAAAGCGCCAAGCTCATATAAATTTCGGGCAAGGTTTTTTCCCCAATATCCACACCCGATCAGAGCTATGTTGCGTTCCTTGTCGCTCATTCCTGGCCACCCGTCCTATTCTTGGGAAATTTGCATTATAACGAAAATCCAAGTTATAACCTTTTATTTTAACTGATCTGCAATCGATTCACCCTGCCAAAACCTGGTGCGTAGCTTTTTCGTGTACTTTTAGTCGAGCGATTAAAAAATATGATCAGAACCGCATTGTCGAATACAAAGGCTCGTTTTCCCACCCTACTGGCAGGTTAAGGTATAAGAGCAACGGAAAGCCGCTTACGTCCTTTATATGATACACCTTGTCAAGGCATGGTATGTCCTCTTTTTGCATTCCAAAGCCTGAGAACAACAGGTTTGAGCTATCAAACACGGGCATGGCAAGAAGCGTTTTACCGCTACCGGTAACAGGAGCTCTAATTGTGTACGCCGCAGAATAGTCGTTTGACCCTTTTTTCCCGTGGTAATGCGACCTGATATTTATTTCATTTTTACCGCATTTCTCCATATCGAACTCTGCGCGTATGTAAAATGTATCAACATACCATTCATCTTTTAAGTTGCGGTATCGGGGTATTGGTGGAGCCCATACGATTGTTTCCGTATCAGTCCATTTCTGCTCCCACATTTTTACGGCCTCTCCCTCACGGGTTATAACTTCATTAAAGATATCTTTCAAGTGAGACGTCTGATATGCGCGAGCCGAGTAAAGAAGGCCCGGTGCCAGCAAGACAAGACCAAAACTTATTGCGGCAATTCTCATAGACGCGTGTTTTTTATTAATAACGAAATTAGCTTTACCCTCGTCACCTTCTGTTATCACCATCCGGCGAACCACAAGAAACAAGCCTGATATCAAAAAACCAATAGCCCAAAGTGTAACAAACTCAAGATGAAAATAGTGTCTTATGCTGGACTGGATAACAGGATATCCACAAAAGTAGCCCAGAAATAGTATGGCGAAAATTCCCAGCCTGGAACTCTGAACCATAATGGCTACTATGGCAGACGTTACAAAAAAGATGCCTACCCCATGAAGGTTAGCTGGAAACAACATTGCCCTCAACTTGTGAAAAACCAGGTAAACATCTCCACTAACCGGAGGCTTTGGGTATGCCGCATGAAAAGGCAAGTCCAGAACCCTGTATATAAGACTATAGACTCTGGCAATAAAATCCGCCGGAAAATGTTTTGCGATATCAAAATAAAGTCTCGCACAGGCGGCATCATATTCGCCGGTTTGATATGCCGGATATTCAGAGGAACCGTTTATCAGGCGCTCCTGCCCTGTTACGATGTGTTGTATATATCCATCTGCCGAAACACGCACCGTTTTGTAAAGTTGGCTTAACTCAACACCAGGATCCATTCCAACAACCAGGCCGACAAGTGCAACATGCCAGCTATTGGACCCTCCTGAAAGTGTCAGCAATACCGGCAGTCCGGCAAGAAAGAAGGATATAAAGAAAAGGGAGATAGCGAATGCCTTGTTCTTAAGATCGTCGACAAAGACATTGCCAGCTTTTATAAAAAGAAACGACATTAGAAAAAATGGAAGACATATTAGGGCGTCCAGTCGAAATCCAATCCCAATTCCCAAAAGGGCTCCCGTTAGAGAGGAAATCATCAAAAGTGAATTTCTGCTGACATTTTTTGTAACCAGAAAACAAGTAAAGAAAATAGCTCCTAAAATAAACGGAGCTTTTGAAAAGTCACGATAGTGTATGAGATGGCTAACCTGAAGCGTTGAAACCATGAATAACATCGTTATTACAAAAGCCGTAGGTCTGCCCATTCCAAGCCTGAACAAACCGTAGGAAAATGTCATGAAGAAGGCATATAACAAACCTATCAGCCATGACAGCCCAGTCCACGATACGCCTGTAAGCTTCCATGTTAGCGCTGCGGCTCCAAGCAGATAGAAGTGATCCTCCTGGAAATCGGCCCAATGATCGCGTTCTCTTGTGGTTAGTTGGTCTGGAAGATTATCGCAATCGAAAGTATCTGTAACTTTGGATAAAAAAGCGCCCAGTTCTTGAGTGATAAACGGATCGACGTCTACAAAACCCCTACCGCAGGCAAGCGTGACCGCCGCACCGAACTGGGACTGATAGAAAGATGCACTTTGATTGTTGTTAAGATACCGCTCGAACCCAAGATTGCCAGCGAAAGCAAAAATAAGCGTTACTATAACAATTTCGTAGAGCCAACCAGGATTTAAACGTTTCAACTTTTTCTGATAAATAATTTAAGCGATACTTCCCAGACAAGACCTTAAGTATCGCGTGATCTTACCAACATCTGCACATTTCAGCAAAGCGTTTCTTGCCGACCCTATATCCTGTCTAAAGCTGTCAAGCCCCAAGCCATAGAGAAGGTGATATAAAACCCTGACCAGAAATGAAACGCAAGCAAGATAGCCAATATGGCAAAGGCCGGTTTTTTAAACCGCCCGACAGCAGCATCTTGCCATATCCCCTTAAGCTTGAGCGCCGAGTATAAAAACACAAGGTACATAGCCGGAATAGCACCCCATGTCCAGTTGGCATGATGCGCCGCACCAGCCTCTGCCATCATAGTATAATGAACCATTGCCACTCCAAGCACGCACCATGCAAGCCATAGGTCACGCTCATTTTTGAGCTGGCGAAAAAAAATAGCGACGAAAAGAACCGGAAATGCGAATGACTGCAAAACCACAAGCGGAATATCGTTGCGCCACATCGCCCACACCTTGAACGGCTCGATGATAATAAGGCCCCTGGAACCGGAAATATATATATACTGCAAAACCAGTATCCCCAAAACTGGCAGAGCCCATTTTACTGTCTTTTTTATAAACTCAACGGAAAGCCTGTATTTAGACGCCTGATAAATAAAATAGACCGGAGCCCACGCAAGAACGTAGTTCGGCTTTGTAACAAGAGTTAGCACCGCAAACAGGGCTACGAGCCAATATCGCTCCTTTAGCGAAAAGTAAAAAAGGACAACGATAAACGGCAAGGCGGTTATGGTCGTTGGATTATGCAGGTTAAGGCCTGAAACGTACCCAATGAAAAGCTGGTCGGCCGGCATGATTGGAGCGCAAAACAAAATGATAAAAGCCAAGAGCAGTGCCCATTGCGTCGTATATTCCGAACGCAGGATATAGGCTGATAACGAAAATTTCAGAGCAAAAGCCGCCCCGGCTACAAACCCTGAAACAATGCGAAGCCTCTCAGGGTCACTTGAAAAATCGGAGAGCAAAATAAGGAGCGAGGCATACATAAAATGCGGCTGTAGCGGCGCGCCATCGTTTATATACGCTAAGGCGTTATTGACGTAGAACCTGAAATCAGACGCAACAAGCGTGTACGAAGCAAATACGAGAAAAAAGATAATGCCAACCAAAAATCCGCAGAACGCAATTGCAACTATGTCCGGCCCTCTGTCAGATTTTCTGGTAGTTACAGGCGACTCCATGACTGGTTATTCAGTTTTCCCTTAGCAAAGTGCTTATCGCCTACTTCGATTCGTGGTATTCGCTCTCTGTGTTAACGTCCCAGATATTATCTTTTCCGGTTACGCCATTGATAATGTTCTCCACTGCAACCATAGCGGATAACATTGAGTGGTCCATGTTGTTATACCTGTGCATACCGTTGCGCCCTATCAGGAACAGGTTATCTATTCCGTCGAGGAACGACCTTACGACATCGAAACTATCATAGGAGCCAAAATAGGCGGGATAGGTTTTTGGAACACGTATTACCGCACCATCCAGCACGTCTTCTTGTTCCAGAACGTCTATCTTTACCATCTCGTCTATGGCGAATTTTAAGAACTCATCGTCCTTCATATTCCACAGAAAGTCACCCTCGTTACAAAAGTACTCAAGACCAATCCATACATTGTCCTGATTTTCGACCATGTATGGGCTCCAGTTATTAAAAATCTGAAGCCTGCCGACTTTTACATCACTCTCCTGAACATATATCCAGTTATCAGGCACGATGTTATTTACCGTTTTTATGCTGGAATCGTTTTGATCTTCAGTTTTTTGGTGAGAAGACCAACCGTCATAAAGTCGCGATACATAAGCTCACTAGCTACATCGGCGACCTCGCCTGGGACCCCTGTGTCAAACCCCAGAACAAGGTCTTTCACCGGCATGGTTGAGATGTAATAATCGCCTTCGACCAGATACGACTCACCCGTTTTGGCGTCTTTCACATCAACACCGGCAATCTTGCCATCCCTGTGGCGCAGCCCTCTTACCTGTCTACCCATATGAATTTCGCCGCCTGCCTCCTGAACCAGTCGGGCCACTTCCTCCCACATCTGACCGGGGCCGTATTTAGGGTACATAAACTGTTTTATTAAGGTCGTCTCCACATCTTTCTGGTCTATAGAATCCGCACCACCCCTCCCGAAAAGATTTTTGACGGCATCTAAAAGAGCCTTGCTTATTGAAAGCCCCTTGATCCGCTGTGCGCCCCACTCAGGCTTTATATGATCGCACGGCACTCCCCACACTTTTTCGGTGTAATCACTGAAAAAGGTCCGGTAAAGCTCACGACCAAACCTGTTAACCATAAAGTCTTCAAGTGATTTTTCCGTTCTTATAGGAAAAAATATACTTTTTATATAACTTGTACCTATCTTGAAAATTTTGATTAACCCCAGGTTCGAAAGCATTTTGAAGTTTAACGAAATCGGATAATCAAAGAACTTCCGTAGAAACAGTATCCTTGAGACACGAGAGCGCCACAGCATAACCTTGTCTGTTTTCTCAGGATCAGGCGCATCCGGAGCGGTAGAAAGGGGTATTTCCCGTCCGAGCAGTTTGTCGTCGCAGGATGGGCTTCCCTGAACCGGAAAGATATTCCGCCACCAGTCCATCACCCTGTCAGATTTCGAGAAAAACCTGTGCCCACCTATATCAATACGGTTATTTTTATAATTTACTGTTTTCGATATACCACCTATTTCATAGGAGGCCTCGTAGATAATCGGTTTTACGTCGCTTTTTTCAAGAAGCTCAAAAGCCGCCGTAAGCCCTGCCGGCCCGGCCCCTATTATGATCGCCCTTTTATCGTTCATTTATTTACCGCTACAAATTGTGCATATCTCAGGAAAGGTGAGCCCTTGTTTATATAGTTTTGAGCTATTTTTTTCAAGGTTTTAACGCTAACTCATGCATTTGGTTTTATAAAGCCGTGATGAATACTTAATGAAGATTTTCCAGATATCCCAGAAGGCCTTGAAAAAATCTTTCGTGCCCACTTTCGACCCGGAAATATCTGCCCATTCGCGCAGGGGGTATTCTATTATACGCTCCGCAGCACCGTCTGATGCAATCAGAAACCGGGCTAACGCCTCTACATCGAAAATCCAGCCGGTCATGAATTTTTTCTCGAACATCTTACGAACGGGTGCCGTGTTCCGAAAAAGCTTTGCGCCGCACTGAGTATCGTACACTGACAGGTTAAGGGTAATGCTCGCACAAGTGGCGAACACACGGCCTAAGTAGTGCCTGACCGCCCTTCTTTGTATATTTCGGCCCAAAAGTTTCACCCGCGACCCTAAAACAATGTCCGGAGCAGAGGATGACGCCATTATACGCATAAACTCTTCAAGCTCGTAAAGCGGAGTAGAGAGATCGGCGTCCCAATAACCCACAAATTCAAAACCACAATCAAGGGCCGACATAACCCCCTGCCGCACGGCTTCGGCCTTTCCCATATTGGAAGGCAAGTTTATTGCGCGAACCTTGTCCGGCTGTTTGGCACCAATTCCACCCAGAACACCACGAGTATCGTCCAGGCTTCCGTCATCTACAAATATAAATGTCACATTAACAGGGCCGTTGATGGAATCGAAGAACTTTTGCGGCTCCAGCCTGTCTTCCTCGTTATAGCATGGAACAACTATGGCAACAGCAGACATTACAAGCAAACCCTTGAAAAAAGCATTAAAATAAGCCGCAAATACCTAAAAAATAAATGTAGGCTAGTATATTTCATTAACCGTTACGAGACAAAAGCAAAAGTCCCAGTAACATAAAGGGAAAAATCGGGACATCATGACTGGCGGCAAAAAACCGAACGGCACCGAAGGATCGTTTTCCTTCCTCATATTCATTGCGTTCGCCATTTTGGGTGTTGTGTATAGTTGGCCCCTATTTCTCAATCTGTCCGATGCAATACCATACGCCTATTCCCCCGATCCCGTACACAAAACCGCAAAAATGTTTCAGGGCGACCATTTGCAAGCCTATTATCACATAGGCCTTTTAAAAGAAGCCTTTTTAGGCTATATCGACTGGTTTTCAAACCCCTATGAGTTTGCCACAGAATATGCTGGATGGATGGTGTCTGACTATTTTCTTCCGGTTTCATTAATCTATCTCCCCTTCTCGTTCATATCCGGCCCACTAGCCTACAACATTCTCGTAATTCTCTCTTTTGGGCTTGCCGGGCTTTCTATGTATCTTTGGGCAAGGGAACTCACGGGTTCCCGCATAGCGGCGTTATCAGCAGGCGTTGTCTTCAACTTCTCGCCAATAAGGCTGGTCGAACTTTTCGGTGGACATCCGGCAGGGCTTGCCCTTTTCCTTTTCCCCTTCAGCCTTTACTATTTTGACAGGGCTATTAAAGAAAAAAATCTGTTTTACTCTGGTCTTTCAGGATTTTTCGCGTTTGCCCTTTCCGTTCAGTACAACTATTTCGCCTACTACCTTCTCATGTTCCTCATGCTCTACATACCGTGGAGAATCATCCCTCAGATAAAGTCGGACATGGCTTCCATAGGGCGGTTTGAAGAAGTTAAGCGTCTTTTTGTGGCGGGAACCCCTTTCGCCACAGGCATGCTGGCGACCACTGGCTATATGCTCTTTTTCAAAAAGACAATGGTGGATACGGGAACTTTTGCAGGCGGCAGGACAATGGGAGAAGTGGCACTTTACTCACCGTCACTTGCCGCCATATGGAACCCTCATTCAGCAGGATGGAGCGTTTACCTGGGGTTGCCATTCCTTGCTATTCCACTTTGCCTAATAGTCGCCGCCGTTTTATGGAAAACAACCGCCAGCAAATGGGATATCCTCTTTTTTACAGCTGTGGCGCTTGTAACCTACATTTTGGCCTTTGGAACTACCTTAAACGACAACATCCCCCTCTATTCGCTTTTCTATAACCATTTCCCATACTTTAACTTCTCAAGAAACCCGGTCAAGATAATGGTCATATCCGTGTCTACGGTTTCGATACTTGTCGCCTATCTTGTTGCTATGGCATCACGCAAACCGGCCCTGCTTATGGTTTCCATTTTGGTTATAACTCTCACCGCCATCGACTATCACCCAAGAAGTGCCATAGGAATATGTCTGCTCGACGAAGGAAATCCTGTTTATAAACGCCTTGCGCAGGAGGCTGGCGACAAACGAGTGTTAAACCTTCCTATCTGGCCTGGCGAGAGTTCGTGGTCATCCATCTATATATACTATGCCCTGCAAAGCCGGGTGCCAACGATCAACGGATATTCGCCGCTCGTAGCAAAAGCTTACGTAGACAGCGTATTTACGCCCCTTTTCCCGCTCAATGGAGGCGATCTCGCTGAACCGCATGTGAAGCTACTAAATGACTTAGGTGTTGGGTATATAGTTTTTCATGAGGAAGCATATCCTCCCAAGGTTTCGGCCTATCCGTCATCGTTCGCATTGAGCCGTCTTTTAAATTCGCCCAACCTTGAGCTTGTAAAAAAAGAGGAGCCGCTCTGGCTATTCAAACTTTTAGACAAAAACAGAAATACGGCACAAAAACCTGTCACATCGCCTATCGGAACAATTTTTCAGGCCGAACATCTACCAGCCATTAACGGAAAACATATTGAAGACCCAAATGCCATGAACGGCGTGGCACTTTCCTTCTCGCAGGAAAAAGGGAAAGAACAAACGGCGATAATCAACGCAGGGCCGTATAGAACTTTCCCTGCAGGGGAATACAGGGTATTTTTCAGAATGAGACTTGGCGAAAGTGTGAAGCCCGGCCCCGTGGCAAAAATAGACGTATCGGGCGACCTTGGACGTGCAGTTCTCGCGGAAAAGGTGATAGATGCATCAGAATTCGGGCAGGAGGGGAAATACCACTATTTTGCACTCGATTATACGCTATCACCCAACAAGGCATGGCAAGTCGAGTTTAGAACTTATTCAATAAACGCCTCCCCGATCGTTTTTGATAGCGTATATGCGCTCATGAAGGGAGAGGATGACCCGCAACTTTCATACGAAGCCGAAAAAATGTTCTACACGGGCCGCATAGTTGTAGATAAAGAGGCGTCAAACGAAAAAGCTGTTTTGTCTATCCCTGGTCGTGATCCGAGCGATGTAATGGTCTATGGCCCGTTTCGGCTATATAAGAGGGGCAAATATACCGCAAGTTTTAGAATTAAAACTTGCGGAAACAAAAATGTGGCGAGATTGGAAGTAAAGTCGGCAAGCTCCGGCAAAATTTTAGCCGAAAAGACGGTCGCCCCAAAACACTTTGCCACAATAGAGGGCTATCGTGAAATAAAAGTTCCATATTCACTTGCGGGTGATGACGTAATAGAATTTCGCGTTATATTCACAGGTAAGGCAGAACTTTATGTGGATAAAATCAGCGTTGAACCATCGACATAACCTACAATATCTTGACTGCTCTTGCGGGATGCTATATCGTTCTGCGCTTAGCTATGAACAAACAAAATACTGATAATCTGGAAAATCGTCTGGAGTCTTACTACAATAGTTCGACAGAGTACCTCGATGACCTTTCCCTGCATAACGATGTTTATTTTGCAAGCTATCTTGATCTGCTTACAGCCTATATAACCGGCCCGGCATCGCTACTTGAGATAGGATGCGGGTCTGGCTGCTCTACTTATCATATAGCCAAACGTTTTCCCGATCTTGATTGCCTGGGGAACGACCTCTCGGCACCGGCTATTAAATATGCGGTAGAACATTTTAAAGCCAACAAGCTCCGCTATGCCGTGGGTAATGCTGTTGCCCTGGACTTTCCCGACAACCACTTTTCGGTCATCACCTCTTTTGACTGCCTGGAACATATCCCAAACCTGGAAAATGTATTGCGCGAGTCTATGCGGCTGGTTAACAAGAAGGGGCTTATTATTATCAAAGGGCCAAACCATTTAAGCCCACTGCACACAATCATCGACATTATGATGATGCGTTATACATATAAACAGGCTAATTCATGGTTTGGCAATTTTGGACGGCTTCTGTTTGAGATCAGGCATATGCTCAAGGGATTAAGTGGCAAAGTAGATTTTGTTTCACGGGAACCAGACCTCACTGACACTGTTCAGATAGGCAACGATGCCGATGCGGTAAACGACATGAGTAATCTCGATGTAGCCAACTTTTTCAAGCAGGAAGGTTGGGAGGTACTAAATATCTCGTGGCCTCGCAAAAATAGCACAGCAGGAAAGTTTATTTCCAGAGTAATGCCCCTGTTCGGCTCAATGGGCATAGTAGCCAGAAAACCGGGCTAATTACGACTGTGACACCGCTGGATTTACGAAAAAGACGATCACTGATCCTAAAAACGCCAGAGTAGCTAAATAGCCACCAATCTCAAGCCCGCCTCTCCCCCTGTCTCGCGCCGCCATAAAACTTTGCGTAAGCAAAACGATAAATGAGATAAGAACGGGAAATATATATCTAAAATCGTTACTACAGGCCGCCGGAATTTTGATTCTGAATAATATAAGAGCGATCAACGGCAAAGCTATATTGAAAAGCAGAACGGCATTCTCCCGTAATTTGTCTCTGCCAAGCGAGAAGAAATGAAAAATAAAAGATAGAAGGAAGACCAGAAACAAAACACTTATTAACGAAGCCGCAACCCTGTTTATCTTCAGGTTTATCTCATTCTCACTCAAAAGGCTGGTTTTAAAAAGGAAATTCCAGAAATACTGCCTCCCCTTGCCATCCACCCACGGGCTTGTAAATGGTTCGGAGACAAAACTTTTCAAATCAAAATAAAGATAGTTTTCCGGTCCGTTACCCACAAAAATGTTAGCCGGGAGTTGATATGAGTTGGCAACGAGCCAGTCACCTTTTTCCTTTTTAAGTCCGCTTATTATGCCACCTGAAAACCCTAAAATGGCTCCGAGCAATATAATTCCTGCCGCACCCGCTACAAGCTTAACCGGAACAATTTTTCTGCCCTCCAGGAGAAGCTTTAGTAAAACCGACATGCCAACTATTCCGCCCAACACAATACCGTTCGACTTTGTAAGAATCGATAACGCCGCAACAAATGCGGCCACCCACAAATCACGGGAAACACCTTCTTTATACCAGCGGACAAGGTAAAAAAGCCCACCTGCGTACAACGCATAGAAAAGGACATCGTTCCCTATCCTGGCAGAGTGGATTATTCCGGACGGCCAGAAAACCAGCAAAGCAACCGCAACGATGATAAAAAAATGATCTGCAATAAAACTTTTAATGATACGAATGCCATAGTAGAGAAAAACATAGTAAATAAGAATTGAAAAAACCTGAAGCCACAGATATATATTTTGCACACCTATACCTTTTAGAACGCTATAGGCCCAGGCGGTAAGAGCATAGTAAAGAGGCGGATGGTAACACTGCCAGCAAGCACCTCTGCCCGGAAACGACAGGTTCGCCAAAATATATTCGACATATTGCAGATGACCGACAACATCATGCGCCCGCACATCAAAATTTGTATAGCTCAAGTAGACAAGCCGAAGCAAAAACCCGGCAACCATAATGGAAATGACCGGATATGTAAAATCCTTAGCGACAGATTTTAAAAACCGAAAGACAGGGTAGCCGGGACGAGCCAGAAGATAGAAAAAAAACGCAAACGTAAAGATGGCAAGCGGCTTGTCAAGCTCGGTCAGCTTCACCTGTGCGCCCAGAACCGTGAAATCGAACCCGGAAAAGGCTAAATAGTGAAGAACAAGGAAACCATATAGTGCGGTTAGGACCGCGAAAATATTTCTAGCAACAGACAACGAGCATTTTCCTATTTTGCATTTTAGAACTATCGAACCGAACCGTCTTTAAAAATGGCAGACTTAAAGCGCCTTATAAACTTGGAAGCGAAAATACTAGCCAAAGAGAGGCGGCCATTACCCGGCAAGCGGTATACATAATCATCCTTTATCCTTGTTACAACCACAAGGGCGTCTTTTTCGCCCACACCACCAGGGGCCTTAACACCATAATATACAGCTGTAAATCCTGCCTCAATCGCACATTCTTGTGCAAAACGCCCGCCTATTCCAAACGGAAAACAGAAGTGATTGACTTTTTTGCAAAGCCTGTCTTCAAGGATCTTTTTTGACTCCGTAAAACATTTTAGTATGCTTGTTTCTCTTTCTTCTTTCGTTTCGACACTAAAAGTTTCATCCAAGGCCGCCACATTGTGAACTTTTAAAAGCTCCAAGAGCCAGTCTTTCCTCTCGAAAAAACCTTTGCCACCGTTTTCTTCCACGTGACGTGCGCAAACCTTCCTTAATGCAGACGGTTCAAACATTCGAAAACCGTCAGATAGCCTTGAACCCATATCATAAAAAGGTGTACCGAACGGATAGCCTCTGCCGAGATCGTCTTCCCCGTTTTCGTTTACGATAGGCAAATCTATTTGTGCCCACCCTTTTTTGATATCAGGATTAAAAAAGCAGGCAACCTTCTTTGACACGAAAATTATCCAGTGGTAAAGCGAGTGGGATTGCACGTCGATAGTATCCCCCATGGCTGACAACTCTGACCATGAGCATAACGGATCATCGTTATCAATTTCCCCATACGCTCCATCAAAAGTTTTCCTTGGTGCCACAGCATCTTTAGTCTCCCCCGGCAGAACAAAGACAACCGCCTTCATCCCGTATTTTTTGAGCAAAGGATATGCAACTGTCCATAAAGATGCGTGCCCGTCGTCGAAAGTCAGCATGACCTGCCGTTCGTTTTTCATTTTTCCGCACCTTTTAAGATATTCATCCGCCACAAGGGTTTCATATCCATTTTTCTTCAGGTACAAAAGCATTGGCTCTAGGGTTTCCGGCATAATGTTATGCAGTGAAAATACAGGTATCTCGTCTGGCGCTTTACCTGAAAAGCCTGTGCGCACAAAATCTGGATAGGCACCGTCACGAAAATTTTTCCATTCGGCGGAAAGCTCTGTTAAGTGGTTTTTATGCGAATAAAAATTCATAGGCAATCGTTACTTCGTAAGAATCGGCCTTATGAGCCACCAGTAACCATTAAAAATTTTTTCTACCGTTATTTTAGCCATTTTTATAAAAAGATTAAGCCTGTATGGAAATATAAATATCTCGCCCGACACAAAAAGGTCTTTGTCCGCCACCGTTTTAACAGATAATATTTCCCTGCGCTTTTCCTTAAGCCGCCCGATATTGCCCATAACCCAGGCCAACCCGTGGAACCATTCACCAGGAGCTTTTTTCATTGTCAAAAAAGCAAATTGTGCCATTTCAAAAATAAACATCATAGGCGCTATAGCTATAAGGGTTCGGGCCGAATAACATGTAAGCATTAGCATCCACCTTGTTGCGATTGCATAGCGCAACATACCGGTAGCCCTGGGCTGTGATTCTTTATGAAAAATTTTTGCCCTCGGTACATACATAACCTTATATCCGGCCATCGAAACACGAAAAGACGTCTCACCGTCATCATATCCGAAGCGATAGTCTGGATCGTACCCGTCGATTTTCAGGATGCAGGACTTTCGAGCCAACATCATCCCTCCAGAGCCGACCACCATGCGTCGCGTAGACCAGTCAAAATCAACTGGAACCTTGTGATGTCTAAGCGGTATTATCGCAAATCCTAAGTAGTGTAGCTTGACGTCATCAGAATATATTTTGTCGCGCTCTTCCGAGTCTAAAATCATGGGCGTAGCCAAACCGACATCAGGGCACTTTTCCATCGTCTCTACAAGAAGACGAAGCGAGTCTGGTGCCATAATCATGTCGTTATCGCTTAATAAAACTATATCGCAGGAAGCCTCTTGTATGGCGCGGCGGCGGCCTGCGTTGGTCCCCATGTTTTTGGTTTGGCGATATACTTTCACATCAGGAAAATCGCGTTCTACAATAGAGGGGCTCTCATCGGTAGACGCGTCATCCACCATTATCACTTCAATGTTAGGATAGTCGCTTTCAAAGACTGATTTGAGCGTGGTAGCAATAACATCCCGGCCGTTATAGTTAATAATGGCAACTGTTACGGTAGTGCTTTGCTTGCTATCGATATTTTCAGGCATTTATATATATTAAACCTGTTGCGCCAAGTTATTCTGTCGTTGTGCGTGCAACACTGTCGAGAGCTCCCTTTTCGGAATGAAAACCGCTTATCCAGTAGACTATGCCTCCAACCAGCACAGTAGACAAGGAAAGGGCAAACCCCAGAATCGACATCCCCAAGGCCTCGCTAACGCTAACTCCTGCATAACTAAAGAGGAAAACATAGCCCCCTTCCCTTACACCAATACCTGAAATGGATACAGGGATAAGGGTCATGGCGGTGACAATGGGAACAAAAACAAAAAACGTAGCAGGATCGGCGTCGATACCAAGAGCCATCGCGATTATGTACATGTATACAATTCTGTTGATCTGCAGAATAAATCCGCTAACGGATATCTTGGCCAGCACAACCTTGTTTTCCTTGTACGACATAAGAACATCGTAAAGTTTTTTTATTTTTTTATAGACGGAGTGAAGGTTTATTTTCAAAAGAAACCGTTTGGTAAGGCGCAAAACCCTCGACATAAACACGGCCCCTAAAAGCGACACAGCAAACCCGGCTATAAAGGTATGTTCGATGGTGCCGGTGATGGGCTCGTCCGGAAGCCTTCCTTTAAAAAAGAAGACCGTAAAAGCGGCTAAAAGAAAAAGCCACACATAATTTAAAATCCTGATGATAAAAAGTGACGACAAGGCTTCCGCCGTATTGGATATATATTTTGAAAGCCCGATTACCTTCATAAGGTCTGAGCCTAGTGACGACGGGAAAATAAACCCGACAAAATCTGAAGCTAACGAGATGCGAAAAACCTCGCGGAACGGGGCATGGTACCCCTTGCCGGTTAAAGCCATGCTCCATGTGGCAGAAAGAACGGCAGGCTCCAAAAACACCATAACAATGGCCACAACAAGCCACATAGGGTCGGCCTTGAAAAAATGCTCTATGAATGTCCCCAAATCGGCCTGTGTAAACAGGAGACCAATGATGACAACAGACAGGACAAACCTAAGTGGCAAGGGTATGCCGATGCTCTTTTTCTCTTCTGCCATTTTAATTACTAGCTACAAGCTCGCCACACACAGGGAATAACAAATGCTAGCCGCCACACTGATTGGAGTTGGCCACACTGTGTAGTCCTATAACCGCATCGATATCCGCACCCGCTGTCTCATAGCAAGCGTTTGTCTGGTCTAGCGACCAGCGATCCTTTATCCTGAAAAATCTGGCATACGACATTCCGGCGGCTCCAAGATCCCAGTCGCAAAAAATTCCGCACCACCTGATTCCAAGCGACCTCCACGGCCCGATTTCCGATAGGCCGGCAAACAGTTCTATCGGCTCTGTGGATATCCATTCATAAATCCTTATATCCGCCCCATACCAATTGGCAACAGTCCGCCCAATCTCAACTCCTAGTATTCCACTCAGGTCAATGGAGACAAAACCCCATCCAGGGTTTGCCTGATCTACATGGCCATATGCGTCAGGCCAACCCAAGGCGTTGCTTGTATCGGTTCGTATGATATTATTGCACTCTCTTACCTGCGTCCATTCGGTCACATGTTCGGCTGTCGTGCTTCCCTGAATGTCGCATACGTTCTTTACCGTAAAAGAATTCATAGACATCCACCCCATATCATCACCATCAACTATTGCTCTCGCTCGCCAGTAATAGGTGACATCCTTTACCAGAGTCACGCCACTGGGCTCTGCCGTGGCACTATCGCCAGTTCCTTCTACTGGCGTATCATCAAGAGTTGCTTCTGGTGCAGGCACGGGAGCCGGGATAGTCCATGCCGTATAAATCTCATCACCGGTTTGAGCTATAGCCTGCCCGCTTTCCAAAAGATTTGTCCCTTCAGGGTCGCTGTAAAGCTCAAAATCATATTCAATGCTGACACCAGCATCGTCATGTGTATAGAAGTTAAAAACAGCAAGCCTTGGTGAAGACAAAAGGTTTACGTCCATGCTCCCGCCATCCCTCGGGGAAATTGCGCTTACTGCGCTTTTCTTTTTTACCCTGAATAGCAAAAGATCTGAATCGAGCATCTCCTGCCTTGGGATATCGTCGGGAGCTATAACAAACCAGCGCCACCAATAAGGCCTATTGTCGGACAGTTTCGTTTCAGGTGTCCACTTTACATTTCCTGCTTCGTCAACATACAAAACCGGCGATTCCTCAAGCGCCTCGGTAGCCGCAGAGTCGTTGTATAGAATTATGCGGTATGCCTCCGAACCGGAAAGAGAGAACTCGACGGCAGAACCACCGTCGAGATAGGCACCATCGTACGGGCTTACGTTACCAGCACCAGGCGCAGGGGCAGAAGAACCACCACCGCCGCATGATACGAGCAGAAATACCATGATAAACGCAACCGCGCTTTTACCCATCACACCAAATACCCCCAGAATAAATAGCAACAAAAGCTTTTATTTGTGCAAAAAACCACCGGTCGGAAGGCCTGCCAGTAAAATAGCATATAATGGCTGTTTTTGTCATTCTGGCTTATTTTACTTATAGAACTTCGATTTAAAAACGTCATGAAACGCTCTTACATCACGGCTCTAAGCATATTCGCCATGGCCGCCATCATACGAATACCATACCTTGCAAGATATGCAGATGTTGCTAATCTGGACGAGGCCAACATCGGCGTTATGGGAATGGATATCCTGCGGGGTAAATTCCCCATATTCATGTACGGGCACACATATTTTGGCCCACTCGAAGCCATATTCGAGGCGCTAGCACTCATGATTTCCCCAAATCATCCGCTCACCTTGAGACTTGCCATCGTGGTAATCTCGTTCATCTCCATGTTCAT
>JAJRTC010000024.1 GCA_024278445.1 Nitrospirota bacterium | reverse complement strand
GCCAGTTGCTCGTCATCTTATCCGAAAAACTAATATTATTACTGGAGCAAGATAAAGTGAAGGGGTCAAAGCGCAAAAACTACGGCGACAGCCATGCTCCGCTCGTGGGTTAAGGATACATCAATATTTCTGATTCCAACTTCCTCCGCACAAGCTTTTGCGCCCCCTGAAAGACAGATTTCCGGCCTCCCGTTATCGCCTATGATTACTTCTATCTCGCAAAAGCGAATATCATATATACCTTTGCCAAGGGCTTTCATTACGGCTTCCTTAGCGGCAAACCTTACGGCGTATGAAGGGTATGGATTTGCCTTTTTTGAACAGCAATCTATCTCGGAACGTGTATATACCCGTTCAAGGAATTTATCACCATGTCGCTCAATGGCCTTTTTTATCCTTGCGATATCAACAATGTCAACACCGGTACGTGGAATAAAGCCATGCGGGTTATTTTTGCTCATTTTCTCTTAAACAAAGTTCCTGTTAGCTGGCCTTACCGCTTACGACGCCGCCAATCTCTGCGTTCTTTAACGCCGCTTCCGTTTGTAACAATCTTCGTTCCGTCACCTCCGTTGCGCCTGACACAAGCTTGAGCCGTTCAGTGAAATTAAAAAACTCCCGTAACAGCGCCTCCTCGTTTTCTTTGTTGTCGCGACGTTCACTTTGGATAGAGGCGATATCGGCCCGAAGCTTGTGAATCTTCCTGAAATAAACCGCCCTGCCGAGCTTCATGGTTTTTACGGTCCGTCCTAGCGCATCCTTTTTATGACGCATTCCATCCTCTTCGGCCCTTAGCTGTTTTAACTCTTCGTCAAGTTTTGCAAAGGCACCTGTGATACCTCGCAAAAACTCATCTTTACGCTTTTCAAAGTCATCATCCGAACTATTACCCGCATCAATTTGCGAAGAATCGTCCGCAACGGGCATCCCCCCCGAGAGAAGCTTATTGTACCTCTCCCTCGTCGAACTTTCTTTAGCTTTTATATGAACATAGCCTGAGCTAATCTGTTTGATCTCATCGCTCAACTCGTCTATTTTTGTTCCTGTTTCCTTTAGAGATTTTTTTGCGTTTTCCATCTCTTTTATAGCATCGTCCAGTTTCTTTTTGAGCCTTGCCCGAGTCTCCTTAAGAATCACCATTCCATTCCGGAAACGGTCTATTGTCCCCTTTATAGCGTCGATAGCATAAGCGGCGCTCTCCTCCTGCTCAAGCCACCTTATATCTTCACCTAACTTGCCACTTCCCAAACTATTGATTCCTCTCATTGCTTCCAGGCACTTTTACAATAATATATACGCATTCAGAGCCACTGCGTATGAATACAAAATAAACAAACAAGATGTTAAGCAGAAAGCGTACCGATCAAAAGCGTTAAAAATTTGACATCGCAATTAAAAAGGAGTATATTACTATCTAATTATACCCTAATTAACACAAAGATAAGGTATAGTGTATATACAAAAACGTATCCTAACATTCTCATTTTTTTTTGTTTTTGCTCTAGGGTTGCTCCCTTCGCAGGCCGCTCAGCCAAGCGTGGAAGCTCTCTATCAAGACGCCCGACGTCAGTTTTATGCCCTTTTCTCCTCGCCTTCCATGATGAAAGAGAGGAAAAAATGGAAACGCGTTATAAAAAAGTTCGAGAGGATAACAAAAACTCGGCCCAAATCTTACCGCGCAGATGATTCGCTATACACCACGGGTCTTTTGTATGAGCGGCTCTATGCCAGGTTCGGCATTAAAAGCGATAAAGAAAACGCATTAAAAAGTTTTCTGGGGGTAATCAGGCAATATTCTAAAAGCACCTTGGTTGATGACGCTCAAAAACATATAGGCGACATAAGGTTTAAAGAGAGGGATATAAAAAAAGCGGTTAACGCCTTCAAAAAAGCTTCAAAGAACAGAAAGGCCGTGAGTGGTAAGGTAGATAAAAGGTCACAAAAACTTGCACGTTTGACCAGTGTAAAACGTTATTCAAGAGACGGTTACACGCGACTTGTCCTCCACCTATCCAACAGAACAGCGTATCGCGCACATAGGCTTAAAAACCCTGACAGAGTTTTTATTGATTTCCTTGATACCGGTTTTTCACCATCCGTACCGGAACTGATCCGATATAAAAACGGAATGGCAAAATCGCTTAGGGTCGCAAAAAATAACGCAAGCGTCACAAGAGTGGTGGTTGATTTTGCCGAGCAAAAAGCGTTTCATAAGGTCACGGCTCTTTATAACCCTTACAGGGTTGTAATAGATATCGGTAGAAACAACATCGACAAAATTGCAAAACAGAGCGCAAGCCGGAAAGTTAAAAAACACGCATCACTCACTTCCTACACTCCTTCCCAAAAACGAAAAAGTAGAATAAAAACAATTGTAATAGACCCAGGGCATGGAGGGCGGGACCCTGGTGCCATTGGGCCTAGCGGGATAAAAGAAAAGGAAATAACCCTCGCCATTGCAAAAAAGCTAAAAAAAGAGTTAAAAAAGAAGCTTAACGCAAGGGTGATACTAACGAGAAGTAGTGACACATTTCTGGAACTGGACGAGAGAACCGTTATAGCGAATTCTTTCAATGCGGATCTTTTTATATCCATACATGTTAACGCAAGTAGCAACAGGCGAGCGCACGGAATAGAAACTTACTTCCTGTCACCTGCCAGGAGCAAAGACGAGCTGGAAACAGCGGCGAGGGAGAATATGATCTCCGCAAAAAATGCAAGCGAAGCTGAAAACGACTTAACCTACATACTGAGTGACCTTGAAAATACCAGCAAGGTTAACGACTCTGTCCAGCTTGCAAGCGCTGTTCAACGCTCAACCATAAATGGCATGAGGAAGTCGCACTCCAGTATAAAGGATAAGGGAGTGAAACAAGCCATGTTCTATGTACTGTGGCGGGCGACGATGCCGTCTATTCTGGTAGAAACAGGTTTCATAACCAACCGCACAGAGGAGAAGCGGCTAAAAAGAAGATCCTACATAAAACAGATGGCAAAATCAATAGCCACAGGCATTGTTAAATACAGCAGAACATATATGGTAGCACAAAACCGCTGAGCCAACTACACGCTTTTCTTTCTGTATACGGGGATACCCTTTCTCGTTTCCAGCGTAAACATTTCAGGTAGGTCGGAAAATGATTCCGAATGCCCTATAAAAAGCAAGCCACCATCCCGAAGCGACCTGTGCAAAAACTTGGCTACCTTGTCGCGAACATCGGAGTCAAAATATATAAGGACATTTCGACATACGATAATATCCATGTCGCGCATCTCGCCCATAGCCTCTGCATCAACCAGATTCAACTGGCGAAACTCCACAGAGTTGATAACAGAGTTGGCTATAATGAATTTTTTTTCATCAACCTTGCTAAAAAACCGGTGCAGGTATTCACCCGGAGTGTTCCTCAAGGAGTAGGAATCGAATAATCCGTTTTTAGCATTACTGATAGAAAGCATGGATACGTCAGTTCCAATCACCCGAACCTTTAAATTTTCAGGAACAATGGAGTTCATTTCCATCATCATCGCGATGTTATACGGCTCTTCACCGGTAGAGCAACCAGCGCTCCATATCTTAACTTCATCCCTTCCAGTTCGCTCGGCTTCACCGAATATCTGCGGAAGCATACCATTAACAAAAACATCCAGTTGGGGCGCATTACGAAAGAAACTTGTTTCATGGGTTGTAACAAGGTCTATGAATGCCTCCTTCTCTTGTGGATAGGCATCCAGGTTCTGAATAATTTCAAGGTACTCATCAAAACTTTCAATACCGGTATCGGAGATTCTGCGCAGGATTCTGTTTTCCAGCAGGTAAGTTTTGCTTTCATCATACAATATGCCCATCATCTCATGGATGATATCCTGCAGGAGGCGGAACATATCATTTGTCAAACCCGACATTTGAGCGTTCATGATTTGAGAGAAATCAAACGTTAAAAATAAACCGCTAGTTAAAAATTTTCAAATCGGGCGATGCTTTTTAGAATATCATTTATTTAACGTAGTAACAATCATTCTCATTTACCGGTAGTGGGTCAGTTTGGTCATTCTGAGCCCATTCGATTCACTTCGTTCACTCAGGGCAGGCTCCGCGAAGCACCTCGAATCCATTGTTATTCCGCTGGATGTAATCCGAGATTCTTCGGCTTTGCCTCAGAATGATGGCAAACTGATCTACTGCCCGGCAACAAGCAACTACAGGGAGGGGTTCTCAGCCAGAACTCCGGCCTTTTGCTCCACAACTTTGGCGACGCGCAACAAAGAGGCCTCATCAAAATACGCCCCTAGTGCCTGAAGACCAATGGGAAGGCCATCAGCCGTAAACCCGCATGGAACGGAAATGCCGGGAATACCAGCTATATTAGCGTTAATGGTAAGTATATCAGAGAGATACATTTCAAGAGGATCGTCCGTTTTTTCTCCTATTCCAAACGCCGCCGTAGGCGTTGTGGGAGTTACGATAACATCCACTTTTTTGAACGCAGTAACGAAATCGTTTTTGATAAGCGTTCTTACTTTCTGCGCTTTTAAGTAGTAAGCATCATAGTAGCCAGACGACAGGGCGTATGTTCCAAGCATTATCCTGCGTTTAACTTCTGCGCCAAAACCGTCTTTGCGGGTGTTCTTGTACATATCCGCAAGCCCTTCTGAATCCTTATTTCTAAACCCGTAACGCACTCCGTCGTAACGCGCGAGGTTAGATGAAGCTTCAGCGGGAGCTAAAACATAATATGTGGGAACGCCATATTTCGTGTGAGGCAATGAAACGGGAACAACTTTGGCCCCGTCGTCTTCTAAAAATTTTATGTTGTCGCGGACAGATTTTTCAATTTCACCATCTAAACCGGCAGTAAAATATTCTTCCGGAATGCCTATTTTAAGCCCTTTTACCCCCTTGTTAATATCGGCGGTATAATCTGGCATAGGTTCGTTAGCACAGGTGGAGTCCATAGGATCGTGACCGGCTATGGCGTTCATCAAAATAGCGGCGTCCTCAACGTCTTTTGTCATGGGCCCTATTTGATCAAGCGACGAAGCAAACGCCACAAGCCCAAACCGTGACACTCGCCCATATGTGGGTTTCAACCCAACCACACCGCAAAGCGCCGCAGGTTGCCTGATTGAGCCACCAGTATCAGACCCTAACGCTCCGGCGCAAAGGTTGGCAGACACCGCCGCCGCCGAACCGCCCGAAGAACCGCCCGGTATCTTATCGGTATTCCACGGGTTCCTGACGGCTCCAAAATAGCTGGTCTCGCTCGATGACCCCATGGCGAACTCATCCATGTTCGTTTTGCCGATTATAACGGCGCCTGCTTCCTTCAGTTTTTTAGTAACAAAGGCGTCATATGGCGGCACGAAGTTTTCGAGTATTTTAGATGAGCAGGTAGTCCTTAAACCTTTTGTAACGATAAGGTCTTTTAACGCAAGCGGAACTCCAAGCAAAGCCCCCTCGTCACCATTTGATCGTTTTTTATCGGCCTCGCGTGCCTGCTCCAAAGCGCCCTCGACGTCTACCGTAACATATGAGTTTATTTTTTTATCAAGCTCGCTTATTCGGTCAAGATAGGCTTTTGTCACCTCTTCGCTTGTAATTTCAGACGCTTTAAGCTTGTTTAAAAGCTCACGGATAGTCAGATAACAGAGGTTCGACATAAACTACCCCTCCACAACACGCGGAACAGTGTAATGCCCGTGGTCTTTTGCCGGCGCATTATCCTGCCACGTCTCCTTGCCAAACGTGTTTTTGGTCTCATCCTCGCGAAAGACGTTGTTTATCTCAAGCGAGTGAGACGTAGGCTGAACATCTGAAGTATCAAGCTCGCTTAGCTGGTCGATATAATCGAGAATACCGGAGAGCTTAACGGCGAACTGTTTTTCATCTTCATCCGTTAAGCTTAAGTGTGCAAGCGTAGCCACACGGCGTACCTCATCTACTGATAGCGACATTTGTGATCTATCTCCGATGACTGGCCTTTTTGCTTCTCCAGCGGCGTCTTGCTTTCTTTTTCTTAGTGGAACTTGCCATTTCATTTAACTCCGTAACTTGTTTTAAACAATGCAACACGCATAACGCTATTGCGAAACATAGCAGTTTAGGTTAACAAACACTCTATTATCAAGTGAAAACCTTAAATAAAGCTCATTACCTTGCGCCGGAGGATGTTTTTCCGTCCGACAGGCCATCTGCAATCCCCTGCCCTATATTGAAAGAACCTGCAATAGTAGCGACGGCCATTATCACAATATCAGACATTTCCGGCGTTAAGCCAAACTGGCTTACAAGTATCACAGAGATTATACCGCTTATAGTTGTCCAAAGTTTTTTGCTTTTCATTATTTTTTTTCCTTTAATAGCTGTTCTATTACAGTCATGAAGTCGCTACTTTCCAGCCACTCCAAAACAATGATTTCGGCCTCGTCTTGGGGGATTTCTGAAAATTCACTGGTGCCAAGGCCCGCCGTAATCTGAAAATGTGGAAACTCCTTAAAATGCTTCCATGAGCCTGCCCACTCAAACCCCACTTTTTCGCCAAGCGCTCCAATTTGTTGCCATAATTCAAAATCGTCCCACGCGACTTTTCCGTTTATAATCGGCGCAACGTCACGCGCAACCCTGTGTTGATGGAACGATTTTCCAGGTAGTGCGTTTGTTTTTACAGCTCCAGGTTCTGTTCTGCCGATTGCATAAAGCTTCGCCTGCTCATCCAGGCTTCTGTATGTACAGGTTTCTATAATGGCTATTCCCGCATCGGCACAAAGTTTTGCATGCGCTATCGCGGCAAGTTTTACCGATGGCAAAAGATCTGATAAATCACGCGACCACATCATCACCTCACTATCTGCCCGCCGAATATGGCGGAATGGATATTATCGTTGCCAAATATCGGGTATTTAATTCCACCAGCCGCCGCAAAGTAAAGTAGCGCAGGGGATATAGACTGTTCAAACATGGCGTACGGATTAAAATATAGCTGAGCTATTTCATCTCCTGATAAAATCCTGTCATAAATGCGGGCTAAAACTGTCCTGCCATCATTTTTTGCCGCCGAGATCGTAGCATCTGTATAGCCCAGCCCCATTACTAATTCCGGCGTAGTGTAGCCTGTATAAGCGTTCCCCGCCGCCGTCGTTCCCTCCAGCACCCCGTCAATATAAATTTTAATATTTACGCCATCT
>JAJRTC010000023.1 GCA_024278445.1 Nitrospirota bacterium | reverse complement strand
CTTAATATCTCCGACATGGCGGCTTATATGGCCAAAAAAGTTACTGCGAAGGCGGCGGAAAAAGATGGCGTCGTAGTAGACATTTATCCTGGTTTCCCTGCCCGTTCCGTTGTGTATGACGGCGACCGTGTTATAGGCGTTACCGTGGATAACACGGGCGACACGGAACAGGACACGCTATACGGCAAGGTTACTGTTTTTGGTGATAAAGGCGTTGTTTCGCACGATGTGATAAAAAAGTTCGGTTTGCAAAAACACGGGCAGATATATGCCGTTGGCGTTAAAGAAGTGTGGGAGACGAAGGATAGTTACGAGGGTGAAGTCTGGCACACGGTGGGGCATCCTATGGCTCCCGGTCATTTGGGCGGCGGCTTTGTGTATGGATGTAAAAACAACAAGCTTATCGTTGGCATGGTGATGAGCCTTGATTTTCCAAACCCTAACATCCGTCCTACGCAGGTTTTGCAGAACCTTAAAAAACATCCGTTCATACAAAACAAAATAGCGGGCGGCAAGCTTTTAAAATATGGCGCGTCAATGTTGCCGGAGGGCGGGCTCTATGCCATGCCGGATGAATTTGCCGTGGACGGGGCCATGTTTGTGGGCGATGCTTTAGGCACTCTTGACGTTAAACGTTTTTCTGGCGTAGACAAGGCGATGGAGAGTGGTTATCAGGCGGCAGAAGCTATATGGCTTGCGCTGGAGGAGGGTGACACGTCTTCAGTTGCCCTTGCTAATTACGAACAAAAACTTATGCAAGGTTGGGTAGGCGACGAGCTTAAAAACTCCCGCTATTTCAGGAAAGCCTTTGTTGAATATCCCGACGTTTTGGGAAAACATATTCCTAAAATCGCAAGCGGGGTAGATTCCGGCATCGGGCTGTTTGGTGCGGGCTTGTCTCTTGGGCTCTCCGATCCTTTCGGGGCGATAAAATCACTTGGCGCTAAAAAGATGATTGAAGACCCGGACGAGATGGGCCCCGTACGATATGAGCCTGACTATAAACATATAAACCCGTCATATTCAAACAGCGCTAAAAACGAGCCGAAAGGATATGATCCTAAAACGATATATTCCACTGCCGACGTTGTGTTTTATGCCCACACTCATTACGGCGAGGATAACGCGCACATAGATGAGTTTAACGCCGACGTGTGTGTGAAATGCGTAGCCGAGTACGACGCCGCAGGCAAAGACACCCCCTGCGTTGGCGACTGTACCGCCGAAGTCCACCAGACGTTAGAGAAAGATGGAGTCCGCTCGCATGCGATGGCGCTAGAGAACTGTGTGCAATGCAGAACGTGCGAGATAGTATGTCCGCAAGAGAACCTGCGCGTTAATGCGGCTTTGCACGGTTACGGCCCCAACTTTTCGGGGCTCTAGTTTTCATTGCGTAAACGCAATGAATGAACGGGAATGATGCTTTTGCTGTAATCCTGAGCGTTAGCGAAGGAGCTCGACAAACATGATACTCTTCGTCACCGGTAGCTCCTCAGAATGACAAATTGCGATCGTTTGTCATTGCGAGGAGTGTTTGAAAAACGCGACGCTGCAATCTCATGCTTTACAGGTGTGCCGCAGTTTTCGTAACCTCATTAACAGGCTGGCGAATGGGACAGGAAATAGATAAAACTTATTTCACGAACGACGACTTCGTCAAGTTTTGCGAAATTCTAAAACGTGAAACGGCTCTTTTAAAAAAGATGTTCGATGACGGCGCCTTTCATAACGACCATGGCGTGGGCGGATTCGAGTTAGAAGCGTGGCTGGTGGATGATGCATGCCAACCCACGGCGATAAACGACAAGTTCCTAAAAGCGCTTAACGACCCTCTTGTTTGTAGCGAGCTTGCCCTGTTTAACCTGGAGTTAAACAACATCCCGCACAGGCTGGAAAACAAAGCGTTAACGCATATGGAAAAGGATGTAGGCGCTCTGCTGGATAAATGCCGGAAGAAAGCGGCGGATTTCGGCGCAAAACTTGTCATGATAGGCATCCTGCCAACCGTTGATAGCAACGACCTTGTGCCTGGGAATATGTCAGACGTTAAACGGTATCGTGCGTTAAACGACCAGATCATCGCAAGGCGTCGTGGCAACCCCGTCGTTATAGACATTCAGGGGCGTGAGCGGCTTTTGATAAAAGATTTTAGTGTGATGATAGAGGCGGCTACCACGGCTTTTCAAATACAGTTTCAGGTCGATTTCGATCGATCGGTCAGGTTTTATAACGCGTCGCTTGCGCTCTCCGCGCCTATGGTGGCAGTTTCGGCTAACTCGCCATATATGTTCGGCAAAGACCTTTGGGCCGAGAGCAGGATACCGATATTCGAGCAGTCGCTCTCCCAATATCATGGGTATGGTGAATGCGAGCCTAACCGCGTAACGTTCGGGTTAGGATATGCAAAAAATTCGCTATATGAAATTTTTGAAGATAACGTGAAAAACTTCGAAGTACTGCTCCCCATGGTAAGCGATGCAAAGCCGGAAGAGTTTGCCCATCTGCGATTGCACAGCGGAACCATATGGCGCTGGACAAGGCCGCTTATCGGCTTCAACACCGATGGTTCGCATCATTTGCGTGTAGAGCATCGCGTGGCTCCGGCGGGCCCCAGTCTTGTAGATTCCATTGCCAACGCCGCGTTTTATTACGGCCTCGCTGAACACTATTCATCGTGCGAATCGCCATTGGAAAACGACATTCCTTTTGCCGATGCGAAACAGAATTTCTACACCTCGGCAAAAGACGGCCTTGACGCAAGCTTAAAGTGGACTAACGACAAAACCGTGTTGGTGAAGGAGTTAATACTTAAAGAGCTTTTGCCGGCGGCACATTCGGGGCTTGAAAAACTCGGGCTGGATAAAAGCGAAGGGGAACGTTATCTCGGCATAATAGAGCAGAGAACGAAAACAGGCCAAAACGGAGCAGTGTGGCAACGCGCCCTTGTAAAAAAAAGAAACTGCGGGCCGCAAGGTTTGTGCGAGGCCTATTGCGAGCTTCAGCAAAGCTCAAAGCCGGTTCACGAATGGCCAGTGTGAGGTGAACATGTTAAACATAATCGACCATCTACCGCCTAAGCTTCTGGATATAACACCAGAAATGTTAAGGAAGGTATTGAAAAATCCGACGCTAATTCATCTGCCCGGAAAACGTAAAGGCCCTTTGTTTGTATCCGTCATGTTGCACGGCAACGAGACAACCGGGCT